>JAYTYH010000448.1:0-25232 GCA_043742485.1 Rhizobacter sp. | reverse complement strand
CTACGACGGTCTGAGCTCGATGCTCAAGCGCGCGCAGGCGAAAGCTGGCGTTGCCTCGTTCGGCTTTCGCGACCTGAAGGGCAAAGGCGCGACGGACATGTGGCTAGGCGGCGAGCCCATCGAGCGAATCCAGCAGCTCTGCGGCCACGCCGACAAGACCACGACGGAAATCTACATCAAGGCGCGGTGGACCGAAACCGCGCAGCCGAACGCGTCCAATATCCAGTAGTGCAGCCGGAACGTAGCCCGGGAGGTTTCACCTGCCAGAGACCGGCGAATATTGGCGAAGGCAGACCGGAAAACTAGGCTACATGCGGCCTGGCGGCCAGTTGAACGGTCTGCCTGTTAATCCGTAGGTCGCTGGTTCGAGCCCAGCTCGGGGAGCCATATAAATCAAGGGGTTGCGTCGTTTTGAGCAGCCCCTTCGCCTTTGGGATATTGGACAAACTGCGGGGCGTGTCCAATATCCAGTAGTCTTGGGCAACCTCACATCGCGTTGAACATGCGCCAGAGGGGCGCGCTGGCCGGGATGAACGTGTCGATCAGGTTGCGCCGGTACTTGATCCCCGCGTAGGGGTTGGCGATCAGCCGGTCCAGCTCGGGGTTCGTGAGCACGCGGTTCCAGAGGCGGCAGTTTGAGAGCGCGCCCTTCATCTGGCTGTCGGCGCCGTCCCAGCCGAGGTAGTTGAGATTCGCGGTCAAGGCCCCGAACGCGGAGCCGGGGCTACCAAGGCCGAGCGACATGCCGTCGGCGTAGAGGCGCATCGTGCCGAAGCTCCCGCTCATTCCAGCGGTGCCGGTCAAGATCCATTGCCGCCAGATGCCCACACCTGATGCCATCGTCGGGGTGGCGCCGCCCCACTGCGCGGCTTGGCTGGTGGTGCCGAGACCGACGGAGACCTGCGCGTAGCGGATGTCGCTGTCTTCGTGCAGGATGATGAAACGCTGCGTGTTTCCTGACGGCATGAAGGTCGCGACCGCCGTGAAGGCTGGCGGCGTCGGCGACAAGTATTCCAGCCACTGAAACGTGAACGGGTCGGTCCCTGCCAATAGCGCCGTGGTGCCGAGATCGACATAGGAAGCTGCCGCGCCGCTCAGGTTGATGCAGGGGCCCACGTCCCCTAGACCACGGGTTGCTCCCGCCTGCAGCGTCCCGTTGAAAAGAGCCGAGTTGGCGATGTTGACGAGCCGGGTGCCGTACTGCTCGTTCGCCAGCCACCAGCCGATCTGCGACCGCGACAGCGTGTCGCTGATGTCGATTAGCGGCTGCGGGTCGAACGGGCGTCGCAGGGTCTGCGGCATCTCAGATCGTCGTCAGCTCTTGGAAGAACGCTTCGCACGTCACCGATTGGTTCGTGTTGTCCTTCACGTCCACGCGAAGGTACATGACCCCTGGCGGGATCTCGAAGCTGAACTCGCTGATCGTGCTGGCCGCCACGTTGCCCGGCTGGGTGTAAAGCAGCTTGAAGTTGGTGTTGTCGCCCGAGGTGTAGACGTAGACCGACGCGGCAATCGTCGGAGGCGACGCGGTGTTCGTCAGCTTCGCCGTAAGCAAGCCGCCGTAGGCGGCCGTCAGGTTCACCGCGGCCCCCGTGGTTGTGCCCGCCGCGAAATTGGTGGTGCCGGCGGCGATGATCGTGCGTAGGTTCTTGGTTGCAGCCATGGGTCTACTTCAGGATGGCGACCACTCGGTACTTCGATGTGATCGGGTTGTAGTTG
Organism: Rhizobacter sp.; assembly: GCA_043742485.1. Lineage (GTDB taxonomy): Bacteria > Pseudomonadota > Gammaproteobacteria > Burkholderiales > Burkholderiaceae_C > Schlegelella_A. The sequence goes on along the minus strand of JAYTYH010000448.1, from coordinate 23,513 downwards.
AGGCCGACCAGCGTGGAGGCATTGGCCCCCGACGCGATGCCGGCGAGGCTGGGGATGTCGATGCCGAACTCGATGCTCGAGCCAGCCGTCACGGTACGGCCGGCGGTCGCATCCTGCGTGAACCAGACCTGCACGCGCGGCTGCGTGCCGGACAAGTTGAACGCGGTCACGTTGGCCGTGAGCGCGCCGAAGTAGATGACATCGGTCGGTGGAAGCGTCGGCGCTGCAGAGAAGGCCGGCGACGACGTGGTGCCGAACGTGAGGGTCGCAATGGAGCCAACGATGACCAGCGAGCCATTCGGAAACACGATCTTGGTCACGGCGCCAGTCGGCGAGCCGTCGAGCTCTTCGACCGTCAACGAGCCGCCCAGCAGCGCCTTCACCGCCGCATCGAGATCCGCGAGCGCGACCTTGGAATACTTGCCCGGGTTTCCCCGCTCGTCGCCATGCAGCACGAGCGACGTCGTGCCGATGTCTTTCGAATCGTTGGCCGAGCTGATCGCCACGCGTCAGTCCTCAGTCGCGCTGACCAGTGCCCGGTGCCTGGCCCGGCAATCCGCCAGCGCGTCGAGCGCCGATGCGTAGTCCCGGGCCAGATCCCCCCAAGTCCGCAGCTCGCCCGGCAGGAACAGACACGGCACCGTCAGGCTGGGCGGGATCGGCCGCCGCGGCGGCGGCGAGGGCGCTGCGCAAGCCGACAGGCAGCACGCGAGCAGAACAGTCGGGATCGGCAGAAATCTCATGTTCGATGCTCCGGGTAACGGTGACCACGCGCACGCGCTGCGCGGTCTTGGCGGCCTCGTAGTCCATGGCGGCTGCCCTGGCCTTCAGCCGGGCGCTTTCGTCTGCCGTGGCCTGCCTGGCGCGCTGCTCGGTCTTGTCGGCGTCCCATGCGCGTTGCACGTGGCTTTCGCCAGCGGTGAAGGCTTTGTAGTGCGAGCCGGCCAGAAAGGCCGCGACGAGTCCCGCTGCCGCCAGCTGCCAAATGGGCAGGCCGAACATCAGGGGCCAGAGCTCACGGGTACGTTTCCCAAGGAAGCTGGAAATGCGGACCGTCTCGGAAGCTGACCCAGTCGCCACCCCATTCGATCGGCACATTGAGGTCGCGCCCGGCGTCTTTCATGGCCGAGCCCAGGCGCGTGTATAGCGGCCAGTCCCATCGAATTTCGCCGCTGCGCAGCACCGCCGCCAGATCGACCGCGTGGCCGTCTAGGTGCCGGCTTCTCATCGTGCGCGTGGCGCCGGCAGCGAAGAGTTGGGCTTGCCGGACCTGCGACCGAACGCCTTCCGTCACGATGAACGTAAGGGTTTCGTCGAGCAGAGTCGCCGCGAGCTTCACGACCTTTTGCAGATCGGCGTGAACGCCGAGCAGGTTGTCGAGGGATCGCTTGTTCAGTGGGAAGCTCATTGGATTGACTGAATCTCCGGTTCGCCGAGCGGTGCCGGCTTGCTGACATCTGACGGAGCTCCGTCTTTCCAGCGGGCGCGGGTGATGGCGAGCAGCACCACAGTCGCGACTAGGCCGAACAGCTGGTACGCCTCGATCGATTCGTCCCACGAATCCTTGACGACGAGCAGCGACCAAAGGGCGAAGGAGAGATACATCGCCACGATCAGCGGTCGCGTGGTGCGCCAGTTGATGAGGCGCATGCGGTCGGCGCAGCCGAGGAAGCAGACGATCCCGAACGCCAATCCGATGAGGTTAAGCATCTCGGCCTCCAATGCCGATCTTTCGCATGACGCCGTCGAGCGCTGCCGGCAGTCGAGTGATTGCCGCATTGAGCAGCGGGTGAAAGGCGATCGCCAGCAGGCAGGCGAAGGCATTGCGCCAGAGCGGCTCGCCCTTGAAGGCCCAGGTCGCCATCGCTGCACCGAACAGCGAGCAGACGAGCACCACGCACACGAACACCGTCGCCGCTCGAGCGCGCGTGGCGGCGGCGGCGAAGGTCATACCGAGGCTGGCGCCGACCAGCGACCAGAAAAGCGGCGCGGCTTCGATGCCCAGCGCGCTGAGCACCGCCGCTCCGGCGCCGGCGGCGACCGCCAGCGACAAGGATGCGGGCTCGGCCATCAGTTGATCGCCCGCGCCACTTCGAACCACGACGTGCCGTCGCAGTAGAGGGTGATCGTGTCGTCGGCGGTGGTGACGAAGTTGCCGGCCAGCTTCAGGTTCGCGCCATCGGTGACGGTCAGGATGCCGACGAAGGCCAGCGTTACGGTGCGGCGCGCGTTGCCGGTGGCGACGATCGACGTAATGTTCGTCGTGCCGGTGATCGAGAGGAAATCCGCACCAGTCGGCAGCGTCAGCGCGGCCGCCGATGCCAGCGTCGGCACGGTGTCGGAGAACGTGCCGATCGTGTTCTGCGCGCAGCGGATGTTCGCGACACCGGTGCCGCTCAGCAAGAGGTCGGCGGTGCCGTTGAACTGGCACACGTTGCCGACGATCAGCGTCGAGCCGGAGCCTGAGATCGACGCCGCGATGCCGTACTCGGTGAAGCCGCCGCCGGCCTGCGTGCAGACGTTGCCGACGATGCTGTGGATGGCCAGCGCCGTCGAGTTGACCGAGTTGATGCCGGCGTCGATCGCGCTGCCGAGCGTGCCGTTGTTCGAACAGTTGTTGCCCGTTATCGAGATCTGGTCGCCGGCGGTGTCGTTGATGCCATAGCGGCCATTGGCCTTGCTCATGTTCCCCGAGATCGCGACGCCGGTGCAGCCGCTCTGGCTGATGCCGTCGAGCCAGCCGGTGAGCTTGCACCCCGAGATCACGATGTTCGTCGACCCGTTCAGGCACTTGATCCCGACGCCAATCGTGCTGGGGTTGACGCCGCCCAGCTTGCCGACGAAGCCGATAATGGTCACTTCAGAGCTGGTGTCGACGACGATGCCGCCGGTCGTGAACTGGCCGTTGTTGACGTGATCGGCCGAGCAGCCGACGATCTGCACGTTGCGGCCGTTGGAGACGATGAATCCGCTTTGCGAGCACTGTGTCGCGCGCACGCCCGTGAAGACAACCGTGCCCAGGCCGCCGACGCCGGCATTGTTCGAAACCAGTGCGCCCTGCGCGCAACCGTAGACCACTCCGTTCGAGACGTTGACATCGCTCTCGCCGACCGCGATGCCGGTCGTGCACACCTCGATCGCGAAGTCGGTCAGGAAGTTGTCGGTGTTCGACAGCGTGACGCCGGTCGCGAAGCCGTTCACCCACACGTCGCGGACGAAGAATCCGTTCTTCGTCGAGACGATCGCGGCGCCGGTGCAGCCGCCGAGCTGGGCCAGCACACCGACACCGCTGATGCCGGTCGGCGACGTGGCGACGACGCTCGAGGCAACGAGGCCGCCAGCGTTGGAAAAGGCATTCGGGCAGAAAAGGATGCTCGTCCACTTGCCGGTGCCGACCAGTTGCACGCCGTCGGGAATGGTGATCTGGGTCGTCAGCTTGTAGACGCCCTTCGGGATGAAGATTTCGCCACCGCCGGCCGTCGTCGGCAGCGAATTGATCGCGGCCTGGAAGGCGGCCGAGTTGTCGGTGCCCGCCCCGGTGGTGTAGTTGCCGTCGGCGACGGCGCCATAGTCGAGCACGCTGACCCGCTCGCGCAGCTTGGCGCCCGCGGTCCCGGCACCGTAGACGATCGTCTTGCCGAACCCGATCTGCCCTGCGCCCTTTGTGCTCAGCGCCGCGTTGGCCAGGTCGATCGCCAGGGTCGAGGCGCTGCCGGCCTGGCCGGGCACGATGATCGGCACGCCCAGCGCGTCGTAAGCCTGGATCCCGTTAGCGCGCGCGGCCGCCGCCGGGATGTCGGCCAGCACCTCGCCGACCGGTGCGCGCAGGGCACGCAGGTAGCTTGATGCGCCGGTGACGGCGTCCTGCAGCGCCAGCCAAAGCCGGTCGAAATCAGCGTTGACGGTCGGCGCCAGAAAGTCGCCGTTGCTTTGGTAGTCGAACGTGCGGGTCAGCGCGACCGATCGGTACAGGGTCACCGCCGCCAGGTTCGCCGGCGCGACGAGGAAGGTCACCGCCCCGCCAGAGGTGCCGCCGACGCCGCTGATGGTGAAGTCGACGCCGAGCACCTTGGTCGCCCCGGCCACCTTCACCACGAGATCCGACGACGACAGGATCAGGAACGTGTATGCGAATACGGTCGTGACGCCGTTTCCGACACTGTTCGAGTAGGGAGTCTGAACCGGGACCGTCATGCGCGCCTCGTAGGAGTGCGCAGGCGAGGGTCACATTTCGAGCTCTACCTCGTGCACGCCTGCATCTGGGCGCCAATCCTCGCCCCGTGCTGCGGGCGCGTTCAAGCCCACGACACGGCCGATTCGCTCCGGCGTCTCGGCCACTGCTGCAGCGGATGCGTCGAGGTAGTCGTCGGCTTGGCTGGATGTGGCGCCAGGGTTCCAGTCCTTCATCTGGCCATAGAGCGGGCCGTCGAGCACGCTGACGTGCGCCCAGAGCTGGCCGCCCGACGAGAGCACCGGCTCGAGCGCCTCAAGAATCCGGCGGTTTTTGTTGCCGACGCTGTTCGTCGTGCCGACCCCGCACTGCAGCCGCTGCTGCTTCAGGCAGGCCTTCAACGCGGCCGGCGCGAAGCCTCCGATCCCGTTCGTCTCGATCGTGACCCGCGGCAGTGCGAGCTCACGCACGAGCTGGCAGAGCTGGAAGACTTGCCCGCCGACGATCGTCTTGCCGTCCTCGCTGGTTTCGGCCACCTCGCCGGTCAGCCGCTGCACCCGGTGCAGGTAGCGGCGGCCGCCCTCGTCCTGCAGCACGACCGACACCGCGGACACGTCGCTGTTGACCTTGCCCGATGCCGGATCCCAGTGACAGGCTGCGCTGGCAATGCGGACGTTGCCGAGGTACATGCCGATCGCATCGTTGGCGCGCACGATCTTCGGCTCGGCGTCGTAGGCCGTCATCTTGTCGGGGTCGAGCCTGATCTCGTGCAGCGGCTTCGCCTCGAGCGCGTATTGCGAGTCCCATGCGTTGAAGGTTCGCGTCTCCTTGCGGCGCTGCTCGATCTCGGCACGAGTGAATCGCTCCGGCCAGGCGCAGCCGCTCGCAATGTCGATCGTCGCGTTCGGCGGCACGACGAAGACAATCTGGCCGGTCTCGACCCGGTAGTCGATTCCCTCGCGCATCATCCGCGCCGCCTGGAAAATGCCGGCCATGATGTAGAGGCCGTCCGCGCTGACCGGTGGGCAGGGATAGCGCGTGCGCTCGCGGGTCTGCGTGTAGCGCACCGAGTGCTCGAAGAGCGGAATCTTCAGCACCGCGGCGCCGCCGGCGATACGCTCGGGATAGATTGAGTCGCTCACGTGCGGCGTTCCAATGTAGGTCTTCTGGCCGCCCGGCACCGCGATGTGCGTGGACTCGCCGATGCGCTGGCGCAATTTCAGCCGCGCTTCGGGCGTTTCGATGTTGCCTGGCACCTCGATGTCATCGAAGTCGACATCTTCGGCGCGAGCTCCGGTGGCGTTGGAAGTGACGCCGACCGCGCGCATGCTGGCATTGCGCGCGTCGCGTGCACCGAGCACCCAGAAGCGTTTCGCACCCGGCTTCGTCGGCAGCATGCCGCGAGTGAGCTGGTGGTTCCGCAGCACGTTGATCGTGTCGGCGGTCAGCATGCCCGCGGTGTTGCCGTCGGCCGACCAGACGAGCGAGCGATGGCTGCGGTTCTTGTAGAGCCGATAGGCCTTGAAGACCGCGTAGATCGTCGACTTCGCCGCGCCCCGAAACACCATGAGCACGCGCTCGGGTTCCTTGCACGAGTCCAGCCAGAGGCAGATGCGCACGTGCAGCTCGGGCACCTTCCAGCCTTGCTGGTTCGCCCACAGCACGAAGAAGGTCAGGAACGAAACTTCACTTGGCACGCTTTGTCAGCCGGTCGATCATTCGGCTTGCCTCGCGCTCGGCTTGGGCGACGGCGTGCTCGAGCTGGCCGGCTTCGTCCGGGTGACCATCGTCGTCTTCGGACGGCGTCACGCCCGCGCCGGTGGATTGCGTGCGCTGCACGAGCGTTTCCATCTTCGTGACCAGCACCAGCGTCGCCGCGCAGTCGCGCTTCGTCCAGACGCGATCGCCGCGCTGCTGCGAGGTCATGTCGGCCGGCGAGACACCGGCGCCAGGCCACTTGGCGCTGTCGACCTCGACGATGAACAGGTCGAGCAGCTGCTCGCCGAGCCCCTGCAGCTTCTCGTACTGGTCCTGCCTCATTGTCCGATCGCCTTGGCCATGTCGGGCGCGCGGCCCGGCACGCTCTCGTTAGGCCGCCACCAGTATTTCTGCCCGAAGTCCTTCTGCGCCCGCTGTTGCTGCTTGGCCATGTAGCCGGGCGACAGCGACTCGTTCAGGTCGTTGGTGATGCCGTGCTCGACGAGCGGCTTCAGCCACCACAGATTGTTTCCCGGGGCCTGCGCCTTGGCCCAGTTGGCGAGCTCCGCCTCCCAGTGCGATTCCTTGCCCTCGGCCGCCTGCCAGATGTTCTCGCCGATGTTCTTCAGCACCAGATCGGCCGCCGCGCCGACGGTCGGTCCGGCAAGGTTCTTGATCGCTGTCGTCGCCGAGTCGGTGCTGCTCGTGGCCGGGTCGACGAGGAAGAGGTCACCCATGATCGACAGGCCGCCGCCCTGCGCGAGCGCCTTCAGCCAGAAGCGCGGCTTCTCCATGTCGATCGGATCCTTGCCGGCGAGCAGCTGCTTTGCCTGAACCGCCACCGCGCCGAGGCCGATGGTGGTCGTTGCCAAGGCAATGCCGTAGGCCATGCGGTTCGCCAGCAGCGGCGCGCCGTCGGCGCCGTGCGTGCCTTCGAGCAGCCGACCCCAGTGCCGGGTCATCATCGAGATCGGAAAGCTCTTGAACTGCATCGTCGTGCGGGCGATCTCGCCGCCGGCGGTGCCGGCCTGCAGCCCGCCCCAGGTGACACGCGCACGCGCCTCAAGGTCCGGGTTCACTACCGCGAATTCGCTCTCGTCGTGGATGAAACCGAAGACCTTCGCCGCGATCGCGTTCGCCTCGGGGTGGCCGCTCGCCTTGATGGCCTGCGGCGTCAGCAGCTCGCGGCCCTTGAAAATCGCCGGTTCGACGGCGGTCAGCACGGTCCAGTCGCTCTCGCCGATGCCGGCGCGCGTCAGCCGCGACCGGTCGAACTCGTTCAACGTGCCCCAGCCCTGCTTCGCCATGCGCGCCAGGCCGGCGTTCATCGACAGCGTGAAGCCCTGCCGGAGTCCGTCGGTCCAGACGTTGAGCAGCGACGCGCGCAGCGTGGCGGCGCCGATGTGCCCGGCCCAGTTGCTGGCCAGGTTGTCGCCGCTCCACCGGTTGATCTCAGCGGCCACGCTCTCGGCGACCATGCCGTGCGTGGTCATGAAGTCGCGCGTCTCCTTGCTGCCCTGGCGCGCGATGTCGGCCATCAGGCGCCAGTACGGCAGCCGGTTGTACCCGGTGTTCATCACCAGCGTGCCCAAGTCGGTGATGCTCGAGATCACGGCGCCGCCGAGCTTGGTCGCGACGTTGGCGTTTCGCACCATGGCCATCGTGTTTGCGAGCGTCTCGTTCGCCGGAGAACCGGTCTTGCCCGAGATCATGTCCCAGTAGGTCTGCGGCGACGTGCGCATCGCCTCGGCGGTGCGGCCGGACCGGGTGTCGGCCGGCGGATCGGCGCGCTTGGCCAGGTCGAACTGCAGCCGCGCCGTGGCGTTGGCGTCGGGGCCGTAGCGTTCGACGAGGCCGATGTCTCGCGTCATGCCGCCGACGTGGCCGAGCATGGCGTCGTAGATCGAACCCTTGCCGAAGTCGCCCATGTAGGTCAGCCAGGCATCGCCGTCGGTGAAGTGAATCTGCCGGCTGTCGCCGCCCTTGTTGGCGCGGGCGCCGGTGCCCTGGAACTGGCCCGGCTCGCTCTTGTTCAATCCGTCGGTGCGCAGAGTCTCGTAGGCGCCTTTCAGCAACGAGCGCACCGCGTCGTCGCTCATGCGCGCGCCTGCCTCGTCGACGTAGCGGCTGCGGTTGAGCAGCGGCAGGGTCTTGTCGACCCACGCGGCCGCGCCGGCCTTTCGGATCTTGGCAATGTCGTGCGGCTGCGGCACGTAGCCATAGTCGAGCTTGCCGACATCGCCGCCGGCGCCGTTGAAGCGCGTCCGCAGGCCCTCGATCGTATCGAGCCATGCCCGGGCGGCGGCCTTGGCGCTGGTGTTTCCCGTGGAACCGTCGGCGGTCTTGAAGATCTCGCGCACGATGTCGCGGGTCATGACCGGGTTCTCGGCGTCGAACACCGTCATGAGGAAGCGCCGGCCGATGCCCGTGCCTTGCTTGTCGCCCGACGCTTGAATCAGGTCCATGAGCGAGCCCATGGCGAACTTCTTCTCGGCGGCGGTCTGGATGTGCGTCAGCTCGAAGTCGCGCTTTAGCGCCTCGGCGCGGGTGCCACTGTGGCCCGGGCTGTCCTTGAACGAGTCCTGCAGCGACTGGATGCGCTGCTCGGTTTCGGCAGTGCGCAGGATCTGCCGCTGCGCGTTGGCCAGCTTGCGCTCGGCCGCCTGCTGGATGTCGGCCATCACCCAGGCCGCGCCCTCGTCCATCTGCTGATCGCGGGTCAGCGTCTTCCACCGCTCCGGCTCGAGGCCGGCGACCGTGCGCATGCCCTTCGAGATGCCGTCCTCGATGGTCTGCATCTGCTTTTCGGTCAGCACCTTGCCGGCCACCTTCTGCACTGCTTCACGGCATCTCGGGTGCATACTGCGCTCCGGTGAACAAGTACGTGATTCTCGGGCTGATGCTCGCCCTGCCGACCCTCGTTACCGCATTGCTCGTCGCGGCAAACGAAGGTTGGCGAGGCGCCTGGTCGGCGGCGAAGTGGCACACGGCATACATGGGAGTCTTCTTGGTCATCGGGGCGATTGCGCTTGGCGTGGCGCTGATCTAGGCACCGAACGACAGGGCGCAGTCTAGAGCCGCCGTGACCCAGTTTCTTTCCTCGAGATCAGCCGCGTACTCGGCTTTGGCGCGGGCGTGCGCCTCGTGCGCCGTCATTGTTTCGGTGCTGCCGGGCATGTTCACCAGCAGGTCGGGATTGTCCTTGAGCAGCCGGGCAACGCGCTCGGCCGGGGCGGCATCGAACATGCCGACCTGACGCGGGTCGCCGAGCGAGTCCACCCGATCGGCCATGCCCTCGACCATCTCGGCCACGCGCTTCGGCGCCTTCGAGTCAGCCTGAAGCTGCTTCAGAATTGCCTCGACTTCGGGCGAGATCCCGCTGTCGAACATGTTGGTCTGCGCCAGGAACTGATCGACCGTCATGCCGTCACTGCGCAGTTGAGAAAACTTGCGCACTGCGGCCACCAGCGGCCCGGTCAAGTCACCGGAATGGCGGGCGCCGGCGTCCTGCAGGTCGCGCAACTTGGCCACCTGAGGCGCGGCGCGCAGCATGCCGGCGAGGATGTTCTTCACATTGACATCAGTGCTCTCAGCCATCATCGCAACGAGCTCGGCGTCGCCGTAAGCTTTGGAGAAAACGGCATTGCGGATCCGCTGCAGGCCGTGCTGCGACAGCTCGCCGCTTGCGGTCATCATCGATCCGCGCTCCGAAGGGCTGACGACCTGCTGCATGAACTGCCGAATAAACCCGCTCGAGCTGGCGATGTTGAGGCCACCGTCCTCGTTTGTGCTCAAGCCTGCCAGGTCGGGCATGCGCGCAGCGTCGGCGCCGGCGAGCTCGGTCTGCGACATCTGCGCCACCGTTGACTCGTTAGCCTGACGCGCGAACTCGGCTCGGTCGTACTGGCCTTGCCCGATGCGGACCAGCACCGGGTGCCGCATTCCTTCGATCGCCTTCGCGTCAACGCCGAACTGCTCAAGGTGACTCTTCACCCAGGCGTGGTAGGCGTCGGCCTTGCCGCTCTCGTAGGCCCGGCGCAGCGCGATCGTGCGGGCATTGCCCGACTCGACGATGCCGTCGGCGCCAATGATCGGCGCGCCGTCCGATGCCTTCGGCGAATCGCCCAGCAGCTCCGGCCGGATGCCGTTCTCGATCTTGGCGATCTGCTGCTCTGACGCGGCGCGGCCACGGTCACGCGGCTGCAGCTCGGCCGGATAGGCCAGATTCTTTGTCAGGGCGTTGGTGTGCGAGGTGACGAGCGAATCGGCCTCGACCAGCCCCCAGCGCACCGGGATTTCAACGCCGCGCTCGGTCAGCGCGGTGTCACTGCGGCCAAGAGCCGCGTCTACCGGTCGCCCGGCACGCGCGCCTTGGTCGGATCCGGCACCGTTGCCGTTGCCTTGTTCAAGCCCTGCACCATCGCCTCGGCCAGCTGCTGGCCGAACTCCTTGTGCTTCCGCATCCGCTCCTCGAAAGCCGGCGTAGACGGAGGGCGAGATCCGGGCGGCGTCTCGTTCGCTTCGTAGGGTTTCATGCAATCTCCCTTCGAGGCCATTGTAGTTGGTCCGCGACAGCAGGGAGAGATCGGAGAGCGCCGCTTGTCCTGCGCCGCGGTCGTTGTCGATGACGTGGAAATGCACCCGGGGGTCGTCTTTGTAGTGCTCGGCCAGGGCCTGCACCGTCTCGGCAGCGCCACGGTGCGTCTTGGCATGCTCCGCGATCGGGACGGTGCGACCGGTGCCGAATTCTTTCTCCTGCCGCATCGCCCGCGAAAGCGCGCCGTGCACGAGCGCATCGACAGGATCGCGCTGCACGTGCACGACGGTGACATCCCCGCCGGCCAAGATCGCTTGATCGATCTTCTTCCGCGCCGATGGGAACTCGTTCATGTTCGTGTCGTAGATGATGGCCGCCCGGTCGGCGAGCGCCTTGATCTGCGGAACTGCGTCAATGGCAGTCGATTTGCCGGCGCCGGTGCCGCCGGCGGTGAAGACGACGCTGTCGCCGCGCTGCAGGGCGTCGAGCCGTTCGGCGTATAGGCGCTTGACGAAGCCGCTCGCCGGCTCGTGCACGGCCGCAGACTTCGTTCGGTTGGCCAAGTAGTCGGGCGAGAGCTCGCGGGCGATGTCGGTGTTCAGCACCTTGCCGCCCTTCGAGTCGGGTCGGGTCGCGTACTCGGCGACGGCCGCCTCGTGGTCGGCGGCGAGCTTGGCGGCGAAACGCTGCTCGATCATGGCGTCGTCGGACAGCGCGCGCACTTGCGGCATCTCGCCGGCGGCCACCGCGTCGCCCGCTTGGAACACCTCGGCCGGCTCGACCCGATCAGGCAGCGAACGGTGAAGCGCGTCCTGCGTCACCCGCACGCGCGCGGCATCCACCACTTCGGGGGTGCTGGCAGCATGCGTCAGGGTGTCGTCGCCCAGCTTCCTCATGCCCTTGGCGACGTATTTCTGCGTCTCCGGCGGCGCGTGCTCGAGCCACTGGTCGCCGTACTTGGCCAGCGCTTTGTCGAGGTTGCCGGGCCCCCAGTTGTAGGCCGCCAGCGCCTTGTCGGGGTCGCCGTAGCGGGTGTGCATCGCCTCGATGTAGTCGGCGCCCACGCGGGCGCGCTCGCCCGCCTGCTGCGCCGGCGTGCCGCTCGTGTCGGCCGGCCGGACGCCAAACCCCGGGTCTAGGTTGGTGGTGTCAAGTACCTGCATGTCGCCCTTGGCCACCCCTTTCGAGGTAGCAGGGCCACGAAGCTCGGTGACGCCGTCCTTCTCGAAACGCCGACCCCCGCTCTCGAGCGACTGAACCACACCAGCCAAGGTCGGCGGTGCTCGACGCAGACCAGCAATGTGAACGCCGCCGACCGCGCCCGGGATGGCGATAGAGAGCGCCAGGCCCAGCGGGTCGGTCGGATCGTGCGTGTCGGCCTCATGCGCATAGCCTGCTTTCTGAAGGATGTCCTTCGCGAGCGATTCCTGCGCCACGAACATGCCGGGACCGCTGGCCAGCGACAGGCCGACGGTCGACTTGATCGTTGGGCCGACCATCGGCAGCGCGACCGACAGGCCGGCAGCGGCGCCCTGCACGCCGGCGACCTTGAGCGCCGTAGCCGGGTCGATGTGCTTGTTGTCGACGAGATCGCGGTACTGCGTGTTCGTTTCTTCGGCGGCGAGCGCCGTGCCGGCCACCGCGACACCGCCAGGCAGCGCCAGCGCGCCGACCGCCTTGGTGCCGAGCCGCGTCAGCCCGTAGAGCACCTGGTCGGCGGCGTGGGCGGTTTCGGCCGGCGCGAACGTGGCCGCTTCCTGGCGCATGAGCGGACCGGCGTCGGCCTGCGACTTGGCGTCGGCCTGACGCCGTTCCTCGAGGTCGGCGGCGAACGGGCTGTCGCGCAAGGCAGCCGGCAGCGGCCGCCGCGCCGACGCCTGCGTGGCCGGGGCGAGCAGCTCGGACAGCGACGCCCCGACCTGCAGGCCCGCCGCGGGCACCCCCTTGGCGCCGGCCGACAGCATCGACCACGTGCTGAAGGACTGCGGCGACTCCGGCGGCGGGCTCTTCAGCTCGGCGTCGAGCGCCTTGTCGACGCGCTCGCCGTACAGGCCAATGATGCTCATTGAATCGGCAGCCGCAGCGGCTGCTGGCCGGCGGCGTCGAGAGTGACGAACGCGCCGCCGCTGGTCGGCCGGTAGCCCTGGCTGTCGCGGCGCATGCCGAGCTGGCCGAGGCTTGACGACAACCGCTCAACCGTCAGCGGCTTGCCGCGCACGTAGACCGTGCCCGAAGGCGCGATGCCCTTCAGCACCTCGGGCGTGAAGGTCTTCAGCTTGTCGTCGAACATGTTCTCGTCGTAGCCCTTCGGCAGCAGCGTCTTCACGCCGTTGCGCTCGATCGGCAACCCGGCGACGAGCTTGACCGCCTGCTCGACCGACTGCTTCAGCGCGTAGCCCGGCGCGTTGATGCCGTCGGCGTCCATGGCGGCGCGCACGAAGTAGGCGGCATCGACGACATCGTCCTCGGCCCGCTGGTCGCCGAGCGTGCCGCGCACCGCTTTCGCGATGTCGGCGCGCCAGCCGGTGAGCACGGAATCGTCGCGCTTGACCGTCTTGTCTTTGATGGCCTGAGCGCCGCGCAGCAGGAGCTCGCTGACGTTGCGGCCGGCGGTCGTCTGGTCGGTGCCGAGCTTCATGGCCAGCGCCATTGGCCGATCTTGCTTGTCGATCTGCTCGGTCAGCGCGTCGAGCCGCGGCAGGTCGATCGTGGCGCCGATCTGCCCGAGCACTTTCGCGCGTGCGTCGGGCGTCAGCGTGCGCACGAACGTGCCGAAATGTTCAGCCTCGGTCGGCTGCAGCGGCGACACCTTGCGGCCGGCCCAGTCTTCGACCTGGCCGATGGATTTCATGCGATCGCCCATGACGCGCGCGTAGTCGTCGGGCGTGGCGTTGGCCGGCAGCAGCGGCGCCTCGGGGATCCGGCCGTACTTCTGCGCGCCCTGCCATGGGTTTTCCTTGGCGGCGCTGATCTCGGCGGCGTGCATCGTCTCCATCATGTGCAGCGTCTTGAACTGCGCCGGATCCGTGCCCTGCGTCGGATCGCTGCCGCGGCTTCGCATCTGGTTGAGGATGGCCTCGCGCTCCGATGCGCTGCGCGCCGCGAACCCGGCGACGCCGCTCTGCGTTTGCAGGAGCTCGCCGATGGCAGGCTCGATCGACGTGCCGGATGCCTTCTGCGTCAGCACCTTGATGTAGGCCGGGCTCGGCGTCTGCCCGGAGGTGATGAGCTGGAATGCCCGGTCGTATTCCTCGGTCGCCTGCTTCTCGCGGATGTCTTTCGCGGCCGCGCTCGCGGCCAAGTCACGGAGCTCTTGCGCCATGATGTGCTGCTGCCAGCCGTAGAGCTGGTGGCGAAGCTGCTGGCGCTGCTTCGGGTCCATCGCCTCGCCCTCGGCGCCTTCCATGCGCTCGCGCACCGCCTTGACACCATCGCCGTCAAACCGCGTCATCGCGTCTGTGCCAGCGGCGTCGAAGAACTGATACGTCGTCTGCTCGGTGAATTGCTGCTTCTTCTTCGACTGCGTTTCGGGCGTCCAGCCAGCGGCCGCACCGGTGAAGTCGACCATCGCCGCGTACTTCTCGGTCGCCCACTTGGCGCCGAGCTGCGGCGCCTGGCGCTGCACCTGCTCGCCGAACTGGTCGATCGTGCTGGCCGTCTCGGTCTGCTTCCTGGCCAGCACCACGTGCTGCAGGTTGCGGTCGAGATTGCCGGTCACGCTCTCGGCGTGTGCCGCGATCTCGGCCGTCTGCTCCGGGCGCAGGCCAGACATGCCCGACGACAGCGTGTCGCGGCTGCGCTTGGCCATCTCCTGCCCGGCCTTGTCGGGATCGATCGTGCCGCTCAGCACGCCCTGCGCTACCTCGTCGTGCGCCGAGTGCAGCTGGTTGGTGATCTTGGCCAGCGCCAGCGCCGATTCGGCCCGCTGCTGCACCGCCTGGCGCTGCTGCAGGTCTTGCACGATGCCGCCTGCCGCACCGGCCACCGCCGCCACCGCCGCGCCGCCGTTGTTGAAGACGCCGGCGCCGTCGGAGCGCTGCGGCGCCGCGGCTTGGTCGCCACCGAATCGGTCAAGCCCTGGAATCTGCATGGTCAGTCTCCGCTGCGTCCGTACTTCTGGAACCAGTCGCCATTCGAGCCCACCGACAGCCGGCCACGGTCGTTCGTGCCGTTGACGCCGCCCAGGTCGAAGGCGCCGCCGCCGCCGCTGCCCCACGACCGATAGGCCGAATACCCGCTCGAGAGCACGGTGCCGACCAGCTGCGCCGTGGCAATGTTCTTCTTGGCTTTGGCGTTGGCCGTTTGCGCGACAGCGTCGACCTCGAAGGCGCGGGCCGTTCGGCTGCCAGAGAGCAGCGCCGTGTAGGCATCGTGCTCGCTGGCCTGGTAGATCTCGTGGTCGACCTCGCCAGCGCTGCCGGTGCCGACCTGTACGCCGTTCGCCGCGGCGACGGTGTCGGCCGTGCCCACTGCCCGGGTGCCGGCGCGGCGGATGAACTGAGCCCGGTCCTGCGCATCTCGCAGCGCCACGCGCGCGCGATAGTTGTCCTGGCCGGCGAGGTAGTCACCCTGCGCGACAGCGCTTTGCCCGGCACCGTACTGCGCCAGGGCAGTCAGGGCGCCGGCGCCGGCCTGCATGACGGTGAGGTCGATCATCTATCCCCCGTTGGTGGTGAATTGCCGGATGACGGAAAGCAGCTCCATCGGCAGCGGCTGGTCTTGCGAGATCGTGAACTCGCACCGGCCGCGCTCCCAGCCCAGCGTCTCGATGTAGACGAGCCCCGTGTAGAGCGCCGGCGGCTTGTCGAGCACGCCCGCGCCGAAGTAGCGGAACGGCACCGTCTGCGGGTTTCCGTTGCCGTCGGTCACGGTGGCGCCGAGCGTCGCATTGAAGCGCAGCGCTACCTCGCTGCACCGCATGTACGTGGCTTGCGCGCTGCCGGTCGGGCCGCCGACCTCGGGCGATAGCAGCGTCACGTAGCTGCGGAACGACAGGCCGATCAGCGTGCGGTACGACAGCCGGGGCAGCGTGATCGCGCCGCCCGTGACGGTGAAGGCGCCCATCGGCGAGCCATCGGCCAGCACCTGCACCGACTTACCCTCGAGGTGCGACAGGCCGGTGAAAGTTGTCTGGCCGACGACGTTGTCGATGACGATGCCGCAGTCGACGGTCGTCTTGTAGACCGGTGCCTGTTTCTGCGGCGGATAGGTGGTGGCCGGGGCCGCGAGCATCGGCTGGAAGGTGTGATCCAGATACTCGACATAGCGCACCGTGGCGCCGTTGATCGTGCGGCGAACGATCAGCCAGGTCTGCTCGTAGTTGCCGACCGGGATTGTCGCCACCGACTCGACGGCGCCGTCGGTGTAGTGCTTGGCCCAGCCGTTGACGTTCTGATCGCGGTCCAGCGTGCAGGAGATGAGCGAGCCGTCGGCGAGCACGACCCAGAGCAGCTGCGCCGGCTCCTGCTGCCACGACATCGAGACGATGCCCGACTTCGTGATGTGCTCGGCCAGAACCGTCAGGTCAGGCGAGACGTAGCGGTCGCGGGACGCATCGAACGACATGCCGCGGATCTTCAGGCCCGAGCGCTGCACGTAGATCGACTCATTGCCGATCGTGACCGGGCGAACGCCCTTCGAACCGTGCGGCGTCTGCGGTTTCACCTGAGCGTTGCTCGGCGTGATCGGTTTCTCGATGCCGCCCTGCATCGTGAATTCGCCGCCGTAGGTGTGCACGAGCAGGTTGCGCGCGGCCGCGAGATAGCTGATCGGGTTGATCTCGTCCGAGGCCATCGTGAAGATGCACGCGTTGTTGTCGGCCGTGCCCTTCGTGAAATCGAGGTAGATGCCGGTCTGCGACCCCCAGATGGTCTGCGGGTACTTGGCCGACCCGGCGGCCCAGAGGCGCTGTTCGTGCAGCGTGCCGGTGCGCGGATAGCCGAACGCCGCGGACCAGACCGATTGCTCAAGCGTCCACGCCAGCGGTGCGCAGGCGATGGCGCTGGTGAAGGCGAGCAGCACCTGCGCGACGACGGAGGTCGCCGAGGTAAAGGTCGTGATCTTGGCCAGGCCGCCGTTCATGCGAATGAACTTGCCCACGTCCTCGGCGCGGAACACGTTGTCGGTGATGCCCCAGGCGCCCGGCGCGTAGTTGAGCGACAGGAAGTCGACCGACGTGGTGCCGGTGCACTGCGTCGCGCTGACGAAGGCCAGCACGACCACGCCGGAGTCAGCATAGAGCGTCTTGCCGGTGTCGCCCGCGACGAAGACGCCGGCCGACGCATTGATGGTGACGGCGCCAGTCTTGGCGGTGAGCGTCAGCGTTGCCGGGCGCGTCAGCGCACCGGTGAGCGTCGAGAAGCTGCCGGCGTTGTCCTTGCCGCTCGGGACCACGAAGCCCTGCGGCGACAGGTCGAGATACCACGCCTGCGATGCCAGCGCGGTCGAAATGAAAGCCACCGTGATCGTGACGATGACGACCGTCGTGCTGGAAAAGCCCGTGATCTGGGCGATGCCGGTGGCGCTGATGAGGTTGCGGCCGACATCGGAGAGCAGGAACACCGCCGCGTCCGCGGTCGCCGTACGGCCGGCGCCGACGGTCGACGCCGACAGGGTGACGTTGGCCGCGAGGTAGTGGCCCACCTCGTCGAATGGCTGGACGAGGAATGGCGCTGCGGACAGATCCCAAAGCGCGTCGCTCACGCGGCGCAGCCGCTGCGTCGGCACGTTCGGGTGGAAGAGAAACATCGTGTCGGCGCCCTGCACGTAGTCGATGTCCGCGAGCTGGGCCTGCGTGTAGGGGCCGACGACCTCGGCCAAGAAGGCGCCACCCGGCGCGAAGAAGCGCACGTAGAGGTCGCCGAACTCGAGCATGTAAGCCTGGTCGCGGCTGTAGATGAACGGCAGCAGGCGCGCTAGGTTGGCGGCCGTCTTCGTCGCCTTCACGAACCGGGTGCCGTCGCGCCGGATCGCGCCGCCGTGCAGCGTCGGGTGGCAGTTGACCATCTCCTTCGCCGAATTGGCATAGCGGTCGATGTCGACGCGCCCGACGACCTTCGGGCTGATCTCCCCGGCCGTGAAGTTGGTCTGCTGAAAATTGATCTTGGGCATCAGCGCAGCGACCCGCTCGGGGTATAGCGCGAGCCCAGCAGCCGGAAGTCGCCGAGCGTCTCGGGCGGCTGGTCGGTGGAGTCGATGGCGCGCGCCGTCTTCAGCGTGCCCACGATGCTCTGCTCGATCAGCTGCTCAAGGCTGGTGCTGGCGGTGACCGGGTAGGCCAGCACGGCGCGCATCGCGAGCGTGACCGCCATGACCAGCAAGCCCGACCATGCCGACTCGTTGGTGTTGAGATAGGCGTAGCGCAGCGGAATCGGTGTCGAGTCGCAAAGCAGCTTGCCGTTCTCGATCACGTAGTTGAGCTCGTATCCGTCATAGCCGACGGCGAGCATGCGCGCGAAGTCGGCCGGCAAGCTGAACTGGTAGGCCCAGTCGAACGCCGGCACGACCAGCGCACCTACGGCATCGGCATCGGGCGGCAGCAGCACGCGCTTCCTGCAGCAGCCCCAGGGATGCATCGAGAGCACATAATTGCGCACCGTCGGGTAGAGGTTGACGGCGATCTTCTGGCGGTCGCTGGTGCCGTCGGTGAGGCTGTTGATCGTCTGTGCGCCGACCATCAGCAGGGCGTTCGAGCAGATGCTTACGTCGGTTGCCACGCTCGCCCTTTCAAAAAAGAAGGGGGAACCCGTGAAGGTTCCCCCCGATCAAGGAGCGCCCGGGGGGCGCTTGGAGGAGATCAATCCTGCACGTAGGCGACCTTGAGCACCAGCGCCTGGTTGTTGGCGATCTGGGCGCCGGCGACCGTCGACATCAGCGTGCAGTCGTCCGTCACCGAGGCGAACAGGTTCACGAGCGAGTTGCTGTCGTCCGTCACCTCGTAGCCGCCGCACAGCGTGGTCAGCGCGACCGCCGAGGCGGTGGCCGTGGCCGCCGACGAGATCACGCACTGCGATGCGCCTACGGTCGTCGACACCTGCACGCTCGTGATGAGCGTGCCCGCCGCGATGCCCGCGCCGGTGATGTTCGCGCCGACCTGAAACGCGCCGATCGAGGTCAGGCCGGTGATGACGTTGGAACCCAGCGTCGTGTTGCCGGTGCCGGCGTTGATGAGCGCATTCGCCTCGGGCACGGCATTGCCGGTCGCCGTGATCGCAGTGGCCGCCAGATAGCGGGCCTGGTTCACGTTGTCGCCGAGGTTGACCGTCGACGCCGCGGTGCCGGCGTTGAAGTAGAGCTTGCTGAGGTGACCCAGCACGCGCGAGCGAACCGGCAGCTTGCCCCACACGATCTTGTCGGCGATGGCCGGGGCGACGCCCGAGGCCGGTGCGACGAACAGCGACTCGAAATGCCGCACGCGGCCGTTGAGCTTGTTGGCCTTGAGGCGGGTAAAAAGCGGCTGGCCGAAGGCCGGGCCGTTGACGACAGTTTGCACATCAGCGTAGAAAAGAGCCATGGTCGTTCTCCAAGTGGCTTAGGGGTGGTGGGTCAGGCGCAGGCGATCTCGACCACGCCCTCGTCCTCGAGGCGGGTCGCGGCGATCGACATGCGGGCGTAGATCTGGGCGCTGTAGTTCTTGCCGGGCAGCACGTCGATCGACGACACGATGTCTTTGCCGAGGCCGAGCGCGATGCACGACCTCGACCACGCAACCGCGTAGCCGGTGGTCGCCGTGGCGTCCTTGGCAATACGCTCCGAGCGCACGAACCGGAACCCCAAGAAGGTGTTGATCGCACCGTCGGCCAGGGCCTTGACGCTGTTGTAGTCGACCGACTTGATTTCCGTCGTGCCATAGAGGTTGGTCAACATCTTGGCGTTGACCACGATGACGCGCGCGGATTCTTCATTCTTGCTTTGGCCGTCCATCGCCATCGAGGCATCGTCGTCCACCTCGTTCGTGTCGAGGATTTCCTTCGTGGTCAAGAGCTTGGCCAGCGTCAGGTTCGCAGCGCCGACGGCGATCTTCTGCGACGTGGGCAGGGCGGTCAGGCCGACGTTGGTGCGCGCATTGCCGCGAGCGGCCGTCAGGATGATGTCGTCCTTGGCACGGTTCAGCGCCATGACGGCGAGAGCGGCGTAGGGCGAGGTCGGATCGGCGAGCATGCGGATCTTGTCGAGCTCGTCGACCAGCTCGGCCCAACCCTTGTCCTGCAGGTCGAGCCAGCGGCGCGAGTGCGGGACTTCGACGTATTTGGTATCTGCGCCGCGCGAGGTGATGTCGTAGGCTTCGGCCTTGCCGACGCGCTCGACGCTCTTGCTTTGGCCGACGATGTTCGGCTCCATCTGGCACCACGGCGCCAAGCGGGACATCTTCTGTTGGTACAGCGTGCGGAAGTTGGTCCCGTACTGCTGAACCATCGACTCGGTGACTTGTGCGCTCATGTGAGTGACTCCTGAAAGGGTTGACGTTGAAGTCGCCTTTCAGGGTGTCCGTCGCCGGGCCTGCTACGTGGAGAGCGCGCCGGCTGCAGCGCGTTCTCTGTCGGGCTCTAGAGGGTGTCCGCTTGCCACAGCGGGCCGTTGAAGCCGCACTGTGTTGCCACTACGCGGGCGCGTTCAAGCCCGGTTAGCGTTGCAGCGAGCTCACCACTGCGCCGGTGCGCGGCGCGCCTCTGAACTTCTGCTCGTAGAACGCGGTCACTTTGGCCTTGGTGCTCGCGTGCAGCGGGTCGTTCGGTTCCCAGTACGCAGCCGACGCCTGAAGCTGAGTCACGTCGAGCTCGCTGATGCCGGCGGCCAGGTTCGGGGTGCCGGTGTCCTCGCCGAGATCCTTGCCCACGTTGGCGAGCAGCCGCACGATGCGCGCGTCGTTGCCGTAGTCCTTCAGGATGGCGTCGAAATCGGCACCGCCGTAGGTCTTGCCGGCTCTAAAGGCCTTGCTGATCTGCGCCTGGTACTCCGCCTCGGTCGTCCAGCCTTTGCGCAGCTCGGCGGTGCACTCGTCGGCGCTGCTCTGCTTCAGGCCACCGGTCAGGCCGGCCACCTGCTCGAGCATCGAGCCTATGGTGAAGTCGAGTTGCGTCTGCGTCATGCCCTTGGCGTGGGCATCGGCCAGCCAGGCGATCGTCTTCGGATCCTTGGACAGCGCCTCGGCGTCGATCTTGCCCTTCAGCGACTCGGGCAGATTCAGCTTGTAGTCGGCCGCCGCCTTCGGCCGAACGTCGCCGGCGCCCATGCGCTGCTCGAGGCTGGCGTGGCCTTCTGCCAGCTTCGCCGCCGACGCGATCAGGTCGGGCGTGCCGTCGGAGGCCTTGACCTGGTACTTCTCGGGGATGGCGCCGAACGGGCCGGGGACGGCGGGTGCAGCGGGCGCTGCCGCCGCTGTTGCGCCGCTGCCCAGCGCAGAGGCGGGCGCCTCGGCGGCAGGCGCCGTGATGTCAATGGCGGCGGTGGTGGTGGTGGCGGCAGCGCCGGCAGTGGGTTCGTCCATGGAGAATCTCCGGTTGAAGGGTCAGGCTTCGTCGTCGTCAGGCGGCGGCACGTCATGCGCGGCGTTGACTTGGCCGACGATGAAGTCGAGAAGCGAACGGCGGCCGAGGTTGAAATCGGTCTGCCTGCGGCCTTCCTCGCCGCCCTTGACGAAGAGCGTGCCGCCGAATCGCCGGGTCAGGTCGTCGAGGATGAGCACGCCCTCGTGGTGGCCCTCGAAGACCCGGGCATAGGCGCCGGGGTCGACCCGTTCGGTCATCCGCGTGTTCTCAGCTCTCGCAAGAGAGCTTGTATCGCACGTCGGTGATCGCGTTCTGCAGAACCTGCACGACGCGCCATTCCTCGCCGGCCACGACCGGGATCGAGGTGTTCGTCTGGTCGGAGTTGTAGGTGACCTGATCGACGAACACACCGCCGGCGGTGCGCTTCTGCGTCTTGATCTGGTTCGCGCCGGAGAGGCCGAGCGTGGTCAGCTTCATCGCCGTCGTGTTGGTCGGGATCGGCAGCACGTCCGAGCCGTTCAGTTGCGCGGCCGTGATGGCGACGCTTCCGGTGGCGAAGGTGGCCTGGATGAGTGGTGACGGCATGGTTCTCTCCTACGCGGCCTTCGCCGCCTGGTTCACGTTGGCTTGAGCCGCCATCTGCTGCATGCCCTGCGCATGCGCCTGGTCGGCGGCCTTCTTCTGCTCGTCGGCGCGTTGCTGGCGCATGGCCATCACGGCATCGGCAGAGCGGATCGTCTTCAGCGGAACGCCGAGCGCCTGCGCCTTGGTGCGCTGCTGCTCGTCGAAATCGATCACGTCGAGCACCGAGGGGCTGATCGGCGCCAGCATCACGAGGCCCTGGTTCAGCTGGTCGATCGCCGACACGTCCTCGAGCTTCTGGGCGCGGGCGAGCGGGCTGATGTATTTGATCGAGAACGACTGGTTGGCCAGTTCTTCCGGCGGCGGGCCTAGCGCGCCGGCACGAAACGCCAGCATGAACGCGCGCTTGATGAGGCCCTGCAGATACTCGGCCTGCATGCGCCCGAAGAGCGGCCCGAGCTGCTGCCGCAGCAGGGCGATGCGGGCATGAATCTCGGTCGCCGTCATGGCTGGGCCGTCCTGCGGCTGCAGCTGATCGGCCATCAGGAGCTTGCGGATCGCCGCCTGAAGCTGCGCGATGCGGGCATCGGCGAGCTGCCAGTTGCTGCCGGTCTGCAGCGGCTTCATGCTGTCGACGCTGTTGGCGACGATGACCTTGCGGGCGCCGACTTTGATCGTGCGCGGGTTCAGCACACCGTCGTCCTCGGCGATCCACATGCCGGAGACGGCGATGTCGCATGCCGCCTTGTCGAGCCGCTTCAGCTCGTTGAGCTCGCGCACGTCGGGCAGCGCGTCGAACATCGGGCCGATCGCGTAGGCACTGGCCGGGATCAGGCCCCAGCGCGGGACGATGACCGGCATCTCGGGATAGCCTGATTCCTTGACCAGCGTCGAGCTGCCGACCTCGACATGGCACGACGCGTAGCGCATCGTCGTGGCCATCTGCGAGCCGACGACGTACATCTGCCGCGGGTAGATCGCGTGCAGCATGTCGACCTGCTCGTCGGGCTTCTCGCTGGCCAGCTTGCGCGTCTGCTCGCTGACGTTGGCCTCGCCGTACTCGCTCGCGCACTGCGCGGCGTTCAGCTTGAAAGCGCGGAACACCGTGTCGATGCCGCCGCCGGCCTTGGTCGAAGCGCAATAGACCTGCGCCATCGGCCAGGCATCGAACAACAATCCGCCTTCGTCGAGGTCTTCGCCGATATACATGGCGAACCATCCGGCGGCGACCATGTCCTGCTGACACTCGAAGCCCACCGCGTCGAAGTTGGCGTTGTGGATGTGCTGGTGCAGCGTCTCGGCCGCCTCGTCGAGCCAGAGCTTCGCGGCGTCGCTGGCGCCTTCGACCTCGAGGCCGAACCACCGTGCATTTGCCGGCGTCATGCCGGACTGCAGCGCCGAGGCCAGGATGCGGCCGCCGTCGGTGGCGGTCGAGTCGACCAGCCTGGCCTTCACATCGAGCGCGGTCTGCGCCGACATGACCGAGCCCTGAAGCCCCGCGCCGCGGATTGGAAACGAGTGGTCGAAGCAGTCTTTCCAGACGTTCTCGTGCGGGCCGCGCAGCGTCTTCAGCTGCTCGAGTCGCTTGACGAGGGCGGCCGGTGTCATCAGAGCGAGTTCGTCGAAAGGCGCCCGGTGCGGCCAGCGCTGCCGCCGCTCGAGGCACCACTGACCGCGCTGGCGCCGGCTGCCGGCGCGTAGCCGCCACCGACCGGGGCGCCGGAGCCGAGTGCCGTGCGGCCGCTGCTGGCCCCGCCCTGCGCCGCGGCACCGGTCGGGCCGACCGCGCCACCCTGGCCCAGCGCCGAGCCTCCCAGCGCGCCACCCATGCCGCCGAGCGCGAGCACATTCGCCTGGCGGTTGCGCTTGTCGGCCGCGAACTTGGCGTTGGCGGCCAGCGCGGTCGAGGTGTCGAGCTCGGCGCGTTGGCGGGCGTCGGCCTCGTCGGCATTGCGCTGCGCGTCCGCGGTTTCGTGCTGAGCGCGGCGCTGCTGATCGGCCGAGTAGACGCCGACGCCAACGGTCACGGCGGCCAGGG
>JAYTYH010000447.1:0-1683 GCA_043742485.1 Rhizobacter sp. | reverse complement strand
CCGACGTAGTTCGGGCCGCCGCCGCCTTCGGGCGTGACCCAGACGATGTTCTGCGTCGGGTCCTTGATGTCGCAGGTCTTGCAGTGCACGCAGTTCTGGGCGTTGATCTGCAGGCGCTCCTGGCCGCCCTCGTTGACGTACTCGTAGACCGCGGCCGGGCAGTAGCGGGTCTCGGGCCCCGCGTATTTGGCGAGGTTGATTCGCACTGGCACGCCCGCGTCCTTGAGCGTGAGGTGCGCCGGTTGGTCTTCGGCGTGGTTGGTGTTGCTGACGAACACGCTCGTCAGCCGGTCGAAGGTGAGCTTGCCGTCGGGCTTCGGGTAGACGATGGGCTGGCACTCGGCGGCCGGCTTCAGGTAAAGGTGATCGGCCTGGGCCCGGTGCAGCGTCCACGGCGGCGCCTTGAAGCCGAGCCGCGGCAGCAGCCACTGCTCGATTCCGGTCATCAGCGAGGCGATGTAGAAACCTTTCTTGAACCACTGCTTGAAGTTCTTCGAGCGCTCGAGCTCGTCGCGCAGCCAGCTCTTCTCGAACGCCGCCGGGTAGGCCACGAGCTCGTCGTGCTGGCGGCCCGCGGTCACTGCCTCGAAAGCGGCGTCGGCGGCGAGCATGCCGGTCTTGATCGCGGCGTGGCTGCCCTTGATGCGGCTGGCGTTGAGGTAGCCGGCCTCGCAGCCGACGAAGGCGCCACCTGGGAACACCGTCTTCGGCAGGCTGAGGATGCCGCCCGCGGTGAGCGAGCGGGCGCCGTAGCCGAGCCGCTTGCCACCCTCGAGCGTCTTCCTGATCTCGGGGTGCGTCTTCCAGCGCTGGAACTCCTCGAACGGGCTGAGGTAGGGGTTGGCGTAGTCGAGGCCGACGACGAATCCGAGCTCGACCTGGCCGTTGTCGAGGTGATAGAGGAAGGAGCCGCCGTAGGTGGCGGTGTCGAGCGGCCATCCTGCCGTGTGCACGACGAGGCCGGGCACGGCCTTGGCGGGCTCGACTTCCCAGAGCTCCTTGAGGCCGATGGCGTAGCTCTGCGGGTCCTTGCCATCGTCGAGCTTGAAGCGCGCGATGAGCTGCCGGCCGAGGCTGCCGCGCGAGCCCTCTGCGAAGATCGTGTACTTGGCGTGCAGCTCCATGCCGAGCTGGAAGTGCGAGGTGGGCTCGCCGTCCTTGCCGATGCCGAGGTTGCCGGTGGCGACGCCCTTGACGGCGCCGTTGTCGTCGTAAAGCACCTCGGCCGCAGGAAAGCCGGG
Source organism: Rhizobacter sp. (assembly GCA_043742485.1). GTDB lineage: Bacteria > Pseudomonadota > Gammaproteobacteria > Burkholderiales > Burkholderiaceae_C > Schlegelella_A. Next base: position 442 of record JAYTYH010000447.1, on the reverse strand, counting down.
AAAGATCTCGACGCCCAGCGCCTCGGCCTGCTGCGCCAGCCAGCGAACGACGTTGCCCAGGCTGATGACGTAGTTGCCGTCATTTCGGAAGCAGTCCGGAAGCAGCGCATGCGGCGTCGCCGTGACGCCCGTTTCCGTTATGAACAGGAAGCGGTCGGCCGTGACCGGCTGGTTCAGCGGCGCGCCCAGCGCTTTCCAGTCCGGGATCAGCTCGCCGAGTGCGCGCGGGTCCATGAGCGCGCCGGAAAGGATGTGGGCGCCGGGCTCCGATCCCTTCTCGAGCACGACAACGGAAATCTCCTTCGACTGCTCGACAGCCAGCTGCTTGAGGCGGATTGCGGTAGCGAGGCCGGCGGGGCCTGCTCCGACGACGACGACGTCGTATTCCATCGCCTCGCGGGGCCCGAACTGGGCCAGGATCTCTGCAGGGGTCATCGTGCTC
>JAYTYH010000446.1:0-1856 GCA_043742485.1 Rhizobacter sp. | reverse complement strand
GAATCAGCGGCGCGCGGCACGGCCGAGGGCGCGCCTTTGCCGGCCATGCGTGGCGACACCGACATCTTCATCACGCCGGGCTTTCGCTTCCGCGTCGTCGATCTCCTGCTCACCAACTTCCACCTGCCCAAGAGCACGCTGATGATGCTGGTCTCGGCCTTCGCCGGTCACGAGCGGGTGATGGCGCTGTATCGGCACGCCATCGCCGAGCGCTATCGCTTCTTCAGCTACGGCGACGCGATGCTGCTCGAGCGCCGCGGCGGTCTGTCGGGCTAGCGCGAAGCGATATGGCGGCGGACCCACTCCGCGAAGGCGGCTTCGTCGAGGTCGCCGACGGCGAGCGCCAGCATCGTCAAGGTGCAATCGACATCGTCGGCCGTGAGTTGGCTGCCGTTCAGGACGAGACACAACTCGACGGCGACGAACGCGGTGCGCTTGTTGCCGTCGATGAACGGATGATTCTTCGCCAGCCCCAGCCCGTACGAAGCGGCGATCGCGGCGAGATCAGGCTCACCGCAGGCGGCCAGTTGTTGCGGCCTCGCCAACGCGGATTCGAGCAATCCGGTGTCACGAAGGCCGGAGCTGCCGCCATGCTCTGAGAGTTGCTCCTCATGAACTGCAAGGATCACGGCGCGGTCGATCCATACCCACGGCGAGCTGGCGGCACCGGTCACTTCGCCAACTCGCGCAAGACGTTGCGGCGCTTCTTCATCACCTTGCGGGCCGCCTCCATCTGGTCGGCGAAGATCGGGTCGTGCGGCGTCAGCGTGATGCCGCCCGGAGAATCGATGACGTGCAGCAGGTCGCCCTTGTCGACCTTCAGGCGGGCGAGCAGTTCCTTCGGCAGGATGACGCCGACCGAGTTGCCGATCTGGGTCAGTTTCAAGGCGTTCATGGACAGGCTTCCGAGAAGTTATAACCTGCGTAATACTATGCGAGCCTACCGACTGGCGCAAGCCGCCGCCCTGGCCTGGTGGATCGGCGCCGCGGCGATCATGGTGTCGCCTTCGGCGCACGCGGCCGTGCCTTACGCCACCGCCGGCACCTGCGCCGGCTTTCCGCGCATCGCCCTGCAAGTGCCCGACGGCTGGTGCCTGGCGCTGATCGCCGACGCGTCGAGCGGACTGCGTTTTCCGCGCCGTGTGATCGAGGTGGCGCCGGGCCGGTACTGGCTGGCCGACATGGGCAGCTGGGAGCCTAAGCATGGCCGTCTGCTCGAGTTCGAGCTGCCGGCCAAGGCCAGCGGCCAGGCGCCGGCCATGAAGGTGATCGCCGACAAGCTGGATCGCCCGCTCGGCTTGGCACTGGGTGCCGACGGCAAGGTCTACGTCGGCGAGGCCGGCCGCGTCTGGCGCGCGCCGGTCGCTTTGCCATTGGTACAGGAAACGCTGCTCGACGGCTTGCCCGCCGAGGGCGCGCATCCGCTCAAGGAGATCGTCTTCGGCGGCCGCGATCAGCTCTTCGTCAACGTCGGTTCGTCGTCCGACGCCTGCCGCGACGACGCCGGCAAGCAGGCCGCGTCCTGCCCCGACCGCGCCGGTGCCAAGCCGCGCGCTGCCGTCTACGAAGCCGTGCTCGGTGGTCCGGGTCGCACCTTGCAATCGTTCGCGCCGTATGCCACCGGCCTGCGCAACTCGGTGGCGCTGGCCTGGGTCGGCGGTGCCGGCGTGCTGCTGCAAGGCGAGAACTCGATCGACTACGCCGACGAGGCTGCGCCGCCCGAGGAGCTGAACACGCTGCGCAAGGGCGGCGACCATGGCTGGCCGTATTGCGTCGGCGCGCAGCAGCCGGCGCGCGGCTACGAAGGTCGATCCGACTGCGCGAAAACGGTGGTGCCGACGATGCTCTGGCCCGCG
>JAYTYH010000445.1:0-10246 GCA_043742485.1 Rhizobacter sp. | reverse complement strand
CGCCGCCACCGATCGGCGCTATCGCGTGCGCTCGCGGCAGACCCGGACCACGACGACAACGGCTACCGGACCCGCGACCGCGTGAAGCGCCTCTGGTTCCTCATACCGCTGTTCGCGTTCTTCGCGCTCGCGGCCATCCTCGCTGTAGGCCTCAAGCGCGACCCGCGCGAGGTGCCCTCGCCGCTGATCGACAAGCCGGCGCCGAAGTTCGCCCTCACGACCCTCGCCGATCCGGCGAAAACGATCCGCCTCGAAGACATGCGCGGCAAGGTCTGGATGCTCAACGTGTGGGCGTCGTGGTGCGTCGCCTGCCGGGAAGAGCATCCGGTGCTGCTCGAGTTCTCAAAGAAGAAGGTCGTGCCGATCTACGGCCTCGACTACAAGGACGAGCGCGCCGACGCGCAGGGCTGGCTGGCCCGCTTCGGCAACCCCTACGACGCCTCGCTCGTCGACGCCGACGGCCGCGTCGGAATCGACTTCGGTGTCTACGGCGTGCCCGAAACCTTCGTCATCGACGGCAACGGCGTCATCCGCCTCAAGCACATCGGGCCGCTCACGCCCGAGGTGCTCGCGGACAAGATCGAGCCGCTGCTCAAGAAGCTCGATGGCTGAACGATTCCGGGCGAGATCCCTCGCCGCCGCGCTCGCCGTGGCTCTTCTGACAGCAACGAGCCTCGCTGCCAAGGAAGCGGCGCCGGAAGCGGCCGACCCAGCGCTCGAGTCGCGCATGACGCGCATCACCTCGGAGCTGCGCTGCCTCGTCTGCCAGAACCAGACCATTGCCGACTCGAACGCGGCACTCGCGGTCGACTTGCGCCGCGAGACGCGCGAGCTGCTGAGCCAGGGCAAGAGCGATACCGAGGTCGTCGACTACATGACGGCACGCTATGGCGACTTCGTGCTCTACCGGCCACCGCTCAAGCCGACGACGGCGCTGCTCTGGTTCGGCCCGGCGGCGATGTTGCTCGGCGGCGCGCTGGTGCTCGTCGTCGTCGTGCGGCGGCGCACGCGCCTGGCTGCGGACGCGTTCGAACCCGACGAGTACGAGGACGAGAAGTGACACGCAAGAGGCTCGATTCCGCGCGCGCCGCGCTGCTCGCGCTGCAGGCCCGCTTCGACGCCGGCGCCGTGGCGCCGAGCGACTACGAGCGCGAGCGCCGCGCCATCGAGCGCGGCCTCGGCGACGCGCTCGTCGACGCAGGGGCGGCGTCGCGGCCGTCGTCTCGCCTCGTCGCCGGGCTGGCGATCTTCATCGTCGGCGTTGCCGCAATCGGTTACGCCTTCACCGGCTCGCCACGCGCCGGCATCGGCGCTCCGGCCGTGGGTGCCGTTGGCGAGATGGCAGCGGCGGCGGCGGATGCCGGCGCCAGCGGTGCCGGAACGGAGACCGGCGACCCGCGCCAGGCCGGCCTCGCCCAGATCGCGGCCATGGTCGACAGCCTGGCCGCGCGCATGAAGGAGCGTCCCGACGACGGCGAAGGCTGGACCATGCTGGCACGCTCGTACACCGTGCTCGGCCGCTTCGCCGAGGCGGTGCCGGCGTATCGGCGCGCCGTCGAACTGCAACCGACCAACGCCGGCATCCTGGCCGACTACGCCGATGCCGTGGCGGCGATGAAGGGCAGCGTCGGCAACCCGGAATCGCTGGCGTTGATCGATCGCGCCCTCGTCATCGACCCCAGGCAACCGAAGGCGCTGGCGCTGTCGGGAACCGCCGCCTACGACCGCGGCGACTTCGCCGGCGCCATTGGCCGCTGGCAGACGATCGCCGACAACCTGCCGCCGCAGAGCGAGCTGCTCGCGCAGGTCAAGGCCAGCATCGTCGAGGCGAGAGAGCATCTCGGCGGTGCCGCCTCTGCGGTGGCGCCGGTGCCGGTCGGCAAAGCGACCACCGCCAGCCCGAATACCGCCGTCGCCGGCATCGTCACCATCGACCCGGCGCTCGCCGCCAAGGCGGCGCCCGGCGACAGCGTCTTCGTGTTCGCGCGCGCCACCGAGGGCCCGCGCATGCCGTTGGCAGTGCTGCGCGCTCGCGTCGCCGACCTGCCGCTCACGTTCAAGCTCGACGACAGCATGGCGATGTCGCCCGCCGCGAAGCTCTCGGGCGCGCGCAGCGTCGTGATCGGCGCGCGGGTCAGCAAGAGCGGCAACGCGACCCCGCAGCCGGGCGACTTCGCAGGCGAATCGAGCCCCGTTGCACCGGGCGCGAGCGGCGTCGCCGTGCGCATCGGCGACGTCGTGGCCGCGCGCTAAGTCGTCAGGCGGCCTTCTTGGCGTAGGCGCTGCACCAGCCCTTGACAGCGACATGCTTGCCGCCGAAGAGCGGGCACGGCGCCAGGGGATCGGTGGCCTTGCCTTGATAGAACTGGCAGTTGCCGCACGTCGAGCCGGCGACGTAGTTGGGGTACTTGGCCTTGTTGACCCGGGCGGCATCGGCGACGTAGCCGAGAGCGACCGCCTGCGGGTCCTTCTCGTCGAGCACCGGGGCATCGGCGGCGAGGGCGTCGTGGCCGGTCAGGATGGCGGCGCCCGAACAGGCCAGACGGATGAAATGACGACGTGTTTGCATGAGTTTTCTCCAGTGATCGGGGGCGTGGATGTCGACCTTCGCATGACGTTGCGCGCCGACACCGCTAACACCGCGGATTGTCCGGCCTAAAGCGACGGCTGTGCGGTCTCGAGCGAGGCGCGCCGGCCGCCAAATCGCTCGAGCGCGCCGACCAGCGTGTCGACGTCGGCGCCGCGCGTCACGAAGTCGAATCGCTCGCTGTCGACCGAGAACACCGGCGCGCCGTCGTAGCGGCTGAAGTGCTCGGAGTAGGCGTCGCAAAGGCGGCGCAGGTAATCGATCTCGATGCCCTGCTCGATGCCGATGCCGCGCCGATGCACGCGTGCCAGCAAGGTCTCGGGCGAGGCCTGCAGCCAGATGACGAGATCGGGCTCGCGGACCTGCGAGGCGACCTGGGCGTACATCTGCGCGTAAAGGCGATGCTCCTCGTCGCTGAGCGTCAGACGGGCGAAGAGCGCGTCTTTCGCAAGCATGAAATCGCTGACGACGACGTCGCCGAACATGCTCGGCTGGGCGATCGACTGGACCTGCTTCTGGCGCTGGAACAGGAAGAAGAGCTGGGTCTGGAAAGCGTAGCCGGACATGTCGGCATAGAAGCGGTCAAGAAATGGGTTCTCGGCCGGCCGCTCGAGCATCAGCTCGGCACCGAGATGCTCGGCGAGGCGCCGCGCCAGCGAGGTCTTGCCGGCGCCGATCGGGCCCTCGACGGCAATGTGCCGGTAACGCAGCAGCGAGCGGCTCATGCCGAGCGGAACACGAAGTACACCGCGCCGACCATGCACAGTGCCGCCCAGACGAAGTCGAGCTTGATCGGCTGGTCCATGACGACAAAGGCGAACGGTACGAACACCACCAGCGTGATGACCTCCTGCGTGATCTTCAACTGCGCCAGGCTCATGCCGCCGTCGAAGCCGATCCGGTTGCCAGGCACCTGCAGCAAATACTCGAACAGGGCGATGCCCCAGCTGACGAGCGCCGCCACGTACCAGGCGCGGTGGTCGAGGTACTTCAGGTGGCCGTACCAGGCGAACGTCATGAACACGTTCGAAGCCGTCAGAAAGAGGACGGTCTGGGCCGGCGCGGGCAGTGAACTCAGCATCGTTCGAGTCTAGCGATTCGCTGCTCCGCGACCGCCGGCAACAGGCCTTCGACAGGGCCCCGGCCGGGCACCTCGAGCATGGGCGCGAGCTCGTGCAGCGGCACGAGCACGAACGCGCGCTCTTGCAGGCGCGGGTGCGGCACGACGAGACCGGGCTCGTCGATCGCAACTTGGCCATGGAGCAGCAGGTCGAGGTCGAGCGTGCGCGGCGCGTTGCGGTGCGGGCGGTCGCGCCCGTACGTGAGCTCGATGCGTAGCAGCTGGGCGAGAAGCTCCTGCGGCGAGAGTGCCGTCTCGAGGCGCGCGACGGCGTTGACGTAGTCTGGCCCGACGGCATCGACGGGTGCCGACCGGTACAGCGACGAACGGGCGACGAGGCGCGAACCGGGCAGTTCGGAGAGCTCGGCGAACGCGGCGGCGAGCGTCGCTGCGCTGTCGCCGAGGTTCGAGCCGAGGCCGATGTAGGCGTCGGCGAGCGTCATGGTCCGGCGACTCAGGAAACTTCGCCGCTGCCGGTCGGTTCGCTCGCCGGAGCGTCGCCGCCGCCCGGCTTGCGACGCCGTCGGCGGCGCTTGCGGGCTGGCGCGCCGGCGGCGTCTGCCGGCTCGTCGCCGGCTTCGTGCGAAAGTTCGTCGACGAGGTCGGCGTCTTGCCTTTCGACGGCAGCCGCGGTCGCGCCTGCGCGGGCGCCACCATCGGCGCCGGCGCTCGTCGGCGCAGCAACGGCCGCCTTCTTGACCCGGCGCGGTGGCCGTTGCTCGCGCGTGCCTTCGACAAGGCGACGGCGCTCGTCGTCGTCGGCGGCGTAGACGGCTTCCCACCAGGCGGCGAGCGTGGCGTCGGCCTCGCCGACCTCGCCGCGCAGACGCAGGAAGTCGAGGCCGGCGCGAAAGCGCGGCTGCTCGAGGAGCGCGGCTGCCGAGCTCGACGAACGGCGTTCGAGACGCGGCTGCATCATCCAGATCTCGCGCATGTCGATGGCCAGCTTGCCGCGCCCGGAGATGTCGCCGATGCGGGCGTCGAAAGCAGCGTCGATGGCGTCCTGCAGCGCCGGGAAGTTGGATTCGCCGGAACCCAGGCGCTTCGTCCAACCCGCCAGCACGTCGTGCCAGAGCATGGCCGCGAGCATGAAGCTCGGCGCCACCGGCTTGCCGGCAGCGACGCGCGCATCCGTATCCGCGAGTGCGGCGCGCACGAACTTCTCACGGCCGTCGTGGGCCTGCGCTTCGTCGAGCGCGACGTCGAGCACCGGGAACACGCCGCGATGCAGGCCGAGCTTCCTGAGCTCGACGATCGAAGCCAGCGCGTGGCCCGTCTGCAGCAGCTTGATCATCTCGTCGAAGGTGCGCGACTGCGGCACGTTGTCGAGCAGCGCCGCCATCTCCCTGATCGGAGCCCGCGTCTTGGCCTCGATCTCGAAGCCGAGCTTGGCCGCGAAGCGCACCGCGCGAATGATGCGCACCGGATCCTCGCGGTAGCGCGTGACCGGGTCGCCGATCATGCGCAGCAGCTTCTTCTTCACGTCCTTGATGCCGCCGTGATAGTCGACGACGATCTCGCCGATCGGGTCGTAGTACATGGCGTTGACGGAGAAGTCGCGGCGCTCGGCGTCTTCGATCTGCGGGCCCCAGACGTTGTCGCGCAAGACTCTGCCCTCGGCGTCGACGACGTGGCTCTTGCCGGCCAGCTCGCTCTTCGAGGTCTTCTCGTTGCCGGTGACGTGCTCGGCGGCAGCCGCATCGGGCCGGGCGCGGAAGGTCGAGACCTCGATCACCTCCGAAAGGCCGCGGTCCTGGCGGCCGCGCCCAAAGACGACGTGGACGATGCGAAAGCGCCGGCCGATGATGAAGGCGCGCCGGAACAGGCCCTTGACCTGTTCGGGTGTGGCGTTGGTGGCGACGTCGAAGTCTTTCGGGCGCAGGCCGACGAGCAGATCGCGGACGGCGCCGCCGACCACGTAGGCCTCGTAGCCGGCCTCGGCCAGCGTCGAGACAACCTTGACGGCGCGCTCGTCGACGAGCGCCGGGTCGATGCCGTGCTCGGCCTTGCCGACCTCGACGCGCCTGCCGGGGGCGGTGCCGCTCTTGGAGTCGGACGATTTGCCGAACAGCCGGTCTATGAATTTCTTGATCATCTGGAATTGCTCAGAACAGGGCCAGGATGCGCCAGCCGCGATCGCGGGCCAGGGCTTCGAGCTCGGGAGATGGATTGGTTGCCACCGGATCGGTCGCGCGCTCGAGGAGCGGCAGGTCGTTCGGCGAATCGCTGTAGACGCTGATGCGCTCGAAATCGCCCCAGTCACGCCCGCTCGCAGCCAGCCATTGTCCGACACGGCGCACCTTGCCCTCGCGAAACGACGGCACGCCCTCGATCCGGCCTGTGAAGGCACCCCCCTCGCCTCGCTGCAGGCGGGTCGCGATCAGCGTCTCGATCGCGAAGGCGGTGGCGATCGGTGCGGTCACGAATTCGTGCGTCGAGGTGACGAGCGCAAGGGCGTCGCCGCGCTGCCGGTGCGCGTCGACCAGCGCCAGCGCCTCGGGCCGGATCGCCGGCACGACGACCTCGCGCATGAAGCGCGCGTGCGCTGCGGCGAGCTCGCCGGCGCTCTTGTCGCGCAACGGCGCGACGGCGAAGGCCACGTAGGCGTCGATGTCGAGGCAGCCGGCCTGATACTGGGCGTAGAAGGCGTCGTTGCCGTGCAGGAACGACTTGGTGTCGACCCAGCCGAGTCGCGTCATGAACTCGCCCCAGGCGTGGTCGGAGTCGATCGGCAGCAGGGTGTGATCGAGGTCGAAGAGAGCCAGGCTCGTCGCGGTGGCGGGCGTGGTCATGGCGATTCGGCCTCGGCGAGCATCAGCTTCAGCAGGGGCACGGTGATCGGGCGCTGGGTCGAGAGCGAGAAGGCGTCGAGCCGGTCGAGCTGGGCCATGAGGTGCTTGAGGTCGCGCGCGAAACGGGTGAGCAGGTAGTCCATCACCTCGCCCGACAGGATGGTGCCGCGGTGGTCGGCCTCGCGCCGCAGCGCCGCCCGCACCTCGGCCTCGCCGAGCGGCACCAGCGCGAACACATGGCCCCAGCCGAGCCGCGTGCGCAGGTCTTCACGCACCGCGAGGTCGACCGGCGGCAGTGCGCCGGCGGCGAGTACCGCGGTGCCGCGGCTGCTGGCATCGACGAAGAGCGCGAAGGCGGCGTGCTGCTGGGCGGCGTCGTAGGCGTGGCAGTCGTCGAGCACGAGCCAGTCGCGCTCGCCGGCGGGAGACCACGGCGCCGGGTCCGCCGCCGAACACCACGTCGCGTGCGCTCCACCTTCGCGCAGGCGCTGAACGACGGCATGCAACAGATGCGTCTTGCCGCTGCCCGCCGGGCCCCAGAGATAGACCGGTGGCGAGCCCGGCGCGAGCGCCTGCAGATGGGCCAGCGCGCCGGCGTTGGCACCAGACAGGAAGTTCTCGAAACTCTGCGAAGGTTCTGGCCCGATCGCCAGCGGGATCTGCTTCAAAGCAGCCGCGACGCGTCGCCATGGCCGAGATCGACGAGGCGCTCGGCGATCTCGATCCGGTCGGGTGCATGCGGAGCGCGCTCCAGGTACAGCGCCAGGTCGGCCGTGGCCGACTCGACGGCACCGAGGCGGGCCGCCACGAGACCACGGTCGCGTCGTTCTTCCCACGCCTCAGGCAGCAGGACGACGAGGCGATCGAGCACCTTCTTCAGGCGCGACCAGTCTTCGCCGTTGCGATGGACCTCCTTCAGGTTGCGCAGCATCCGCGCCAGGATGTCGCGCGCCAGCGCCGGCTGCAGGAAGAGGCCAAGCGGCACCCGGTCCGCGGCCTCGCGGCTCTGGCCGAGCGCAAGCGCCTGGCCGCGCCGGTACGGCACCAGCAAGGCGTCGAGCGCGTCGCGGGACATCGACTGGCCGGTGAAGGGGTCGATGACGACGTCGCCTCGCGGCATGCGCAGCTTGACGAGGAAGTGGCCCGGAAACGAGATGCCGTTGGCAACGAGGCCGATCTGCGCCGCGATCTCGAGGTAGACCAGCGCCAGCGTGATCGGGATGCCGCGCCTGGTTTCGAGCACCGTGTGCAGGTAGCTGTTGCGGGCGTCGTAGTAGTCGTTCTCGCCCGAAACCTCAACCGTTTTAAGATTTACCGCCACTTTTTTTAAATACAATTGTTTCGAAACAATCTGATCTGCTTTTATGCTGATATCAACCTGCATGGTATCGTAACCAATTCCCAATGCCATTAACTGATAATCGCCCGGAGGAATGCGGGTAATACTATAATAACCATTCACATCTGTTTGCACACCATAACTTGTTCCTTTTAAAAATACGGGAGTAAACAACACCGGTTCTCCGGTTGCTTTATCATAAACAAACCCTCGCACATTTCCGGTTTGAGAAAAAACAATTTGAGAAAAGAAAATAAGAAAAATAAAAAGTAGAATTTTTTTAATCATATAAAAGTGATGTGATGAATAAGTAATGATGTGATGAAACGCATTATTTTATTTGCTATCTGCCAACTGCTGCTGCCTCCTGCCAACATTTAACCCAAGCTCATTTCAAGAATAATTTCATATTCTTTTTGTGTAACCGGAGATACAGATAGCCTTGAGATACGCACCAATGCCATTTCTGTTAAACGTTTATCGGCTTTTATCTGTGCAAGCGTTACCGGGTTTTTTAATTTTTTCAACGGTTTCAAATCTACCGCTACCCAATTTGCATCATCAGATGTAGGATCGGGATACTGTTCCTTCGATACAGTTGCAATACCAACAATTTCGACTCCTTCATTTCTATGATAAAAAAACACATGGTCTCCCTTTTTCATAGCGCGCAGATGAATGCGTGCTGCATAGTTGCGCACTCCGCTCCAAACAGTAGAACCATCCTCAACCAACTGTTGCCAACTGTAAGCAGAAGGCTCTGATTTTGCAAGCCAATAATTCATGATGTGTTTATTTATGGTTGCCAAGATAGAACAAAACTATTTTTGAAGCGAAACAAAACTCTTCAGCGGAATTTTTTTTACAATTGAAACACTTTTATCTTTACAACATAAATCAAACATTATGAAAAAACTATTTCTATTTCTTTTGCTAACAGTTGCAGCAACTGTTTTTGTTCTTGCACAAACTCCATCGTGTTGTAACAAAGATGCAACTAACACCTTTGCTTCGCTGGGTAATGATGAAGCGTTTGTAAACTCGCATCTTGCACCAATGCCCTTTAATTACAATCCCGTAAATGGTGCAATGCTAAGTTTCAGAACCCCTGATGGTAAAGATGCCAATGCGTATTATGTTAAAAAGTATGAAGGCAACAAAACGTTGATTCTTTTTCACGAGTGGTGGGGATTAAACGACTACATAAAACAAGAAGCAGAAGCCTGGGCAAACCAATCAGGCGTAAACGTAATTGCACCTGATCTATATGATGGAAGCGTTGGCACAACGGCTGAAGAAGCAACTAAATTGATGCAGGGATTAAAAGAAGATCGTGCCCGTGCAATCATTAGCGGATGTATAGATTATTGCGGCCCTAAAAGCAATTTGCAAACTATTGGTTGGTGCATGGGTGGAGGCTGGAGTATGCAGGCAGCATTGATGGCAGGTCCAAACGCAAAAGGATGCGTAATGTATTATGGAATGCCTGAACAAGACAAAACAAAGTTGAGCAAACTAAAATGCCCGGTGTTGGGTTTATTTGCAAAAAATGATCAGTGGATTTCGCCCGAAGTAGTAAAACAATTTGAAGCGGATATGAAAGCAAGTGAAAAAAAATTAATCGTTTATAGTTATGATGCCGATCATGCGTTTGCAAACCCGAGCAATCCTAAACATAACAAAGCAGCATCTGAGCAGGCACATGCAAAAGCGCTTGATTTTTTGAAAAATAATTTTAAATAGTTGTAAGTTTCAAGTCTAAAGTTTCAGTTTTCCATGTGGAGCAACTTGAAACTTTAGACTTGAAACTTACAATCCTTTTTATTTGGCAATGGTAAAGCGCTGACGAAGCATAGTGCCGTTAATATCCATTTCTAAAAAATAAATACCATTACTTAACAAAGAAGTATTAATGTCGAGATTGTTTTCGCCCTCGTTAAATTTCTTATCAAGCGAAATTACTTTTTCACCAACGATGTTATAAATAGATAAGCTGCTACTTGCTTTTTCTATTGAAGTTCTTTCGATGGTTAGGTAATTCTGTGCAGGATTAGGATAGAGTTTTAATCCGTTAACAGTTTCGGTAATCGAAGTTTTTGATATGTTTTTTTCAGTTTCGCTAACAAGTGGCGATATAGGATTTCCGGTAATCACAACAGTATAATCTTCTACTTCTCCGTAGGTAAATACGAGGCATGATGTTGCATAAGAAATTCTTCTCATCATTACCCTCATTCGCGTTGCTCCGTTAAGTGCAGTGGCAGGAACAGTGAATGTTTTGGTTTTTGGGTTAGTGCTTACCCCAACTGTAATGTCTTCACCGACATCAGTAAATAAACCATTGTGATTGTAATCAATGTAAACTCGCCATGCTTGATTAATAGGGGTACCCACGAATCCGGGAACCA
>JAYTYH010000444.1:0-2145 GCA_043742485.1 Rhizobacter sp. | reverse complement strand
CTCATCGCGCTGCTTTTTGCCGGCGTCGGCCATGCCGTCTATCCCAACGCCAGCGACTGGCTCGCATTCGGCGTCGTCATTGTCGCCATCGCGCTGCCGGGCTGGGTGCAATACGCGCGCGCCGTGCGCGGCTCGACGATGGTCGAGCGGCAAAAGGAATACGTGCAGGCAGCTCGCGTGATCGGCGTGGCGCCGCTGCGGATCATGGTGCGCCACGTCCTACCGAATGTGATGGGCCCGGTGTTCGTGCTTTCGACGATCCAGGTCGCCATTGCCATCCTGGCCGAGGCGACGCTGTCGTTCCTGGGCGTCGGCGTCTCGCCGACGTCACCGTCGCTGGGCACCTTCATCAACGAAGGCAACAAGCAGCTGTTCAGCGGCGCCTGGTGGCTGGTGATATTTCCTGGCGCCACGCTGGTCCTGATCGCGCTCAGCATCAACCTGTTCGGCGACTGGCTGCGCGACGCATTGAACCCGCGCTTGCGTTAAGCGTACAACGCTCCCTTCATTCCTGGAGACGACCGTGACCTCTCTTTCGCAAATCTTAATGGCCGGCATCGGCGGCGCGATGGCATTGCTGGCCGGTTGCGCCAGTACCGACTATCACTACTCGCAGCTATCCGGCAGCCGCTACTTCCGGGCGCCGATCGATACCTATCCGGTCTCCATCGTTCGCGTTGATGGCAAGGACAACACTTTCCGCCCGGCGACGGTCGATGCTGGTGTTCGCCAGGTGACGGTGCAGGGCCCACCGGGCGGCGGCAGCAGCGTCGGCGAGCAGCGCACGATTGCGCTCAACGTCGCGCCTTGCACGCGCTACTTCCTGGTCGCGGTCAAGGCGAACTCGCTGTCGTCCGACTTCACAGTCCGCGTCGACTACGAAGAATCCATCGGCGGCTGCACGCCGCCACCCGCGGCCTGACCAAGGCGCTCTTGGGCATGCCGGTTCCGCTTCTTGAGGTTCGCAACCTCCGCGTCGAGTTCGCCGGTCGCCGCAGCACGCTCGTCGCCATCGACGACATCTCGTTCGATATCGCACCCGGCGAGATCCTCGGCGTGGTCGGCGAGTCAGGCGCCGGCAAGTCGCTCACCGGCGCCGCGATCATCGGCTTGCTCGACCCGCCGGGGCGTGTCGCCGGTGGCGAAATTCGCTTCGACGGCCGTCGTATCGACAACCTGTCCTACGACGAGATGCGCAAGATGCGCGGCCGCTCGATCGGCGCCATCTTCCAGGACCCGTTGACCTCGCTCGACCCGCTCTACACCGTGGGCCAGCAGCTGATCGAAACCATCCAGACGCATCTCAAGCTGAACGGCGCCGAAGCGCGGCGGCGTGCCGTGCGCCTGCTTCAGGAAACCGGCATCCCGGCCGCTGAAGAGCGGCTCGACCAGTATCCGCACCAGTTCTCGGGCGGCATGCGCCAGCGCGTGGTGATCGCGCTCGCGCTCGCCGGCGAGCCGCGCCTGATCGTTGCCGACGAGCCGACGACGGCGCTCGATGTCTCGATCCAGGCGCAGATCATCGCGTTGCTGAAGCGCCTCTGCAAAGAGCATGGCGCGGCGGTGATGCTCGTCACCCACGACATGGGCGTCATCGCCGAAAGCTGCGACCGCGTCGCCGTGATGTATGCCGGCCGCATCGTCGAGGTCGGCCCGGTGGCCGCCGTCATCCATGCGCCGGCGCATCCCTACACCGTCGGCCTGATGGGCTCGATTCCGGCCATGGACGAAGACCACGAGCGCCTGCTGCAGATCGACGGCGCCATGCCGCGGCTGAACGCGATCCCGCCCGGCTGCGCCTTCAACCCACGTTGCCCGCGCGTCTTCGCACCCTGCACCGTCGCGCGGCCGGACCTTATGCCGGCCGGCCCGACGCGAGCCGCATGCTGGCTGCACGCGCCGGCGATGCGGGCGGCGGCATGAGCGCTCTGGTCGAGGTCGCTGGCCTCACGAAAACCTTCGACGTCTCGGCACCGTGGCTGAACCGCGTCGCCGAACGCAAGCCCAAGCAATTCGTGTACGCCGTCGACGACGTCGGCTTCGCCATCGCCCGCGGCACAACTCTCGCGCTGGTGGGCGAATCCGGCTGCGGCAAGAGCACGGTGGCGCGATTGCTCGTCGGCCTCTATGCGCCGACCCGCGGCC
>JAYTYH010000443.1:0-6511 GCA_043742485.1 Rhizobacter sp. | reverse complement strand
CGGCCATCTGCGGCTGCGCGTGCACGAGCGCGGCGCCGGCGAGACGCTGGCCTGCGGCACGGGCGCCTGCGCGGCCGTCGTCGTCGGCATCCTGCTCGGCCGGCTCGACGAGCGCGTCGAGGTGCAGGCGCGCGGCGGCGTGCTGACCATCGAGTGGCCCGTCCACAGCGCCTCGCCCGCGGCGCACGTGCGCATGACCGGGCCGGCCGAAATCGTCTTCGAAGGAGAGATCGAGCTATGAGGAAGTCAACGTGAAAGCTGAAGCATGAGCACCGGATCGACGCCCCTCGGCGTGCAGGGCATCACCGAAGGCGACATCGCCGACTACCTGGCCGCGAGCCCGGGGTTCTTCGAGCGCCACGCCGAGCTGCTCGGCAGCATCCAGCTGACCAGCCCGCACGGCCAGCGCGCCGTCTCGCTGCAGGAGCGGCAGATGGAAATGCTGCGCGACAAGATCAAGGGACTCGAGCGCCAGATCGTCGAGATGATCCGGAACGGCCAGGACAACGCCGCCATTGCCGACAAGCTGCACCGCTGGACCCGGGCCCTGATGCTCACTGCCAATGCCGCCGACCTGCCCGACGTGCTCGTTCGCGAGCTCAAGCACCAGTTCATGATTCCGCACGGCGCCATCCGCGTCTGGGGTGGCGCCGACGCCTTCGCCGGCCTGCCGTTCGCGCGCTGCGTCGGCGATGCGGTGAAGTCGTTCGCGACCAGCCTCGGCGCGCCTTACTGCGGCGCCAACGCCGGCTTCGAAGCGATCCAGTGGCTCGACGATGCGGCCAACAGCGCCCAGTCGGTGGCGATGATCCCGCTGCGCCTCGACGGCCCGTCGGGCGCCTTCGGCCTGCTCGTGCTCGCCTCGCCCGACCCGACGCGCTACACCGCCGACATGGGCACCGACTTCCTGGCCCGTATCGGCGAGGTCGCGAGCGCGGCGCTGACGCGGCTGCTGCCGGCGGCCTGAGCGCGTGCCCGTCGACGCCGACATCGCTGGCCATCTCGACTACCTCCGGGTCGAGCGCCGCCTCGCCGTGCGGACGCTGGCCGCTTACGGCGACGCGCTCCGGCACCTGCAACGTTCGGCTCTCGCCACGGGTATCGCCTTGCGGCAGGCGCAGGTCCACCACATCCGCCGCTGGGCGGCGCAGCGACACGGTGCCGGGCTGGCGCCGCGCTCGATCGCACTCGAGCTTTCGGCGTGGCGCGGCTTCTACAAGTGGCTCGGTCGGGATGGTCTGGTCGTCGCCAACCCGGTTGCCGGCGTGCGGGCGCCGCGTGCGGCGCGGCCGCTGCCGAAGGCGCTCTCGGTCGACCACGCGGTGGCGCTGGTCGAGCACCGCGGCGGGGGCGATCCGGCGATGGCGGCGCGCGATGCCGGCATCGCCGAGCTGCTCTACGGCTGCGGCCTGCGCGTCAGTGAGCTGGTCGGCCTCGATGCCGTGGCGGGCGCTGAATCGGCCGGCTGGATTGACGCCGCCGATGCCGCCGCGCACGTGCTCGGCAAGGGCGCCAAGCGACGCAGCGTGCCGATCGGCGCACCGGCTCTGGCTGCGCTGGCGGCGTGGCTGGCGCAGCGCGGCGAGTTGGCCAGGCCGGGCGAGGCCGCGCTCTTCGTCGGCCGCCGCGGCGCCCGCATCACCGCCGGCCAGATCCGCTCGCGCCTCAAGGCCACGGCGATCGCGGCCGGGCTGCCGACGCACGTCCATCCGCACATGCTGCGGCACTCCTTCGCCTCGCACCTGCTGCAGTCGAGCGGCGATCTGCGTGCCGTCCAGGAGCTGCTGGGCCACGCCAGCATCACGACCACGCAGGTTTACACCCAGCTCGATTTCGGCCATCTCTCGAAGGTCTACGACGCTGCCCATCCGCGCGCGAAGAAGCGGAGCTGAAGCCGTGAAAAGCATTCGCGTCCGACCGGGCAAGGAGCGCTCGCTGCTGCGCCGCCATCCGTGGGTCTTCGATGGCAGCGTCGCCGCCGGCAAGGCCGACACCGGCGAGACCGTGCGCGTCGAAGCCGCCGACGGCAGCTTTCTGGCCTGGGCGGCGTACAGCCCGGAGTCGCTGATCCGCCTGCGCGCCTGGAGCTTCGACGAGGCCGAGCGCATCGACGCCGCCTTCTTCGCGCGCCGCATCGAGGCCGCCATCGCGGTGCGGGCACGGCTGCCGATCGCGAGCGACGGCGTGCGGCTCGTGCACGGCGAGTCCGACGGCCTGCCCGGCCTGGTCGTCGATCGCTACGGCGACATGCTGTCGGCGCAGTTTCTTTCGGCCGGCGCCGAGCGCTGGAAGCAGCCGATCGCCGACGCGCTGCTGAAGGCGACCGGCGCCGCCGCCATCTACGAGCGCAGTGACACCTCGGCGCGCCAGCGCGAAGGCCTGGCGCCGGCGAGCGGCTGGCTGCGCCGGCGTGCTGGCGAAGGCGACGATGCGGCCGGCGACGAGCCCGGCACCGGCATCCTCATCCGCGAGCACGACTGGCGCTTCGGGCTCGACGTCGCTTCGGGCCACAAGACCGGCTTCTATCTCGACCAGCGCGACAACCGCAAGCTGTTCGCCGACACCGTGCGCCACTTCGGCTTCGAGCGTGTGCTCAACTGCTACTGCTACACGGGCGGCTTCAGCGTCGCGGCGCTGGCCGCTGGCGCAGCCCACGTCACCGGCGTCGATTCGTCGGCGCCGGCGCTCGCGAAGGCGGTCGAGAACGTCGCCCTCAACGGCTTCGACGCGGCACGCCACGAGACGCTCGACGCCGACGTCAACCAGACGCTGCGCGCGATGCGCGAGGCCGGCCGCACGTTCCACGCCATCGTGCTCGACCCGCCCAAGCTGGCACCGACCGCGTCGCATGCCGAACGCGCCGCGCGCGCCTACAAGGACATCAACCGCCTTGCCCTCATGCTGCTGCGACCGGGCGGCGCGCTGTTCACGTTCTCGTGCTCCGGTGGCATCGCGCCCGATCTGTTCCACAAGATCGTCGCCGGCGCCGGCCTCGATGCCGGCGTCGACGGCCTCGTCTATGCTCGGCTCGGTGCCGCGCCCGACCATCCGATGACGATCAACTTCCCGGAAGGCGAGTACCTCAAGGGCCTCGTCGTCATCAAGCGCTGAGCTTGGCCGCGGGCAGCGTCACGCGGGTCTCGAACTTGGCGCGGTGAACGCTGAAGAAGGCTTTCACGTTGCGCACGTTGGCGTCGGCCGTGAAGAGGCGCTGCACGAGCGCGTGATAGGCCGCCATGTCGGCGAGCTGGACGATGAGCACGAAGTCGGGGCCGGGCGCGACGCGGTGGCATTGCTGCACGCCGGCTTCGGCGACGGCACGCGCTTCGAAGGCGGCGAGCGCTTCGGCCGACTGGCGATCGAGCGTCACTTCGACGATGGCGGTGAGCCCGGCGGGCAGCTTCTGCGCCGACAGGATCGCGACGCGGCGCTCGATGACGCCGGCGTCGACGAGCCGCTTGACGCGCCGCAGGCAGGTCGCCGGCGAGGTGTGGGCACGGATCGAGAGGGCGTGATTCGTGAGCGAGGCGTCGCTCTGGAGGATGTCGAGGATCGCCAGATCGGTGGTGTCGAGCTTGATCGGATCGGTGAATTCTTGCGTTCGATCAGCGTTCATGAATGAAGATTCCAAACCAGCAGTGCTCAGCCATTTTCTATCGTTCACAGACAAAATTCGCAAGAAAAGATCGTCTTGCCGACTTTAGAGTCGCATCGTCCCAGCCTCAGAGCCAACCGCCATGTGTGGAATCGTCGCCGCCGTCAGCTCGCGTAACATCGTTCCCGTTCTCGTCGAGGGCCTGCGTCGGCTCGAGTACCGCGGCTACGACTCGTGCGGCGTGGCGCTGCATCAGAACGGCAAGTTGCATCGCGCCCGCAGCACTGCGCGCGTCGCCGAGCTGGCCGCGAACATCGCCGCCGACCATCTCGAGGGCGGCACCGGAATCGCCCACACGCGCTGGGCCACCCACGGCGCGCCGGTGGTGCACAACGCCCATCCGCACTTCTCGCCCGGCCCGTCCGCGAGCAGCGCCGACGACACCGGCGAAGCCTCCGGCATGGCCGCCGAAGGGCGCATCGGTCTCGTCCACAACGGCATCATCGAGAACCACGACGAGCTCCGCGCCGAGTTGAAGGCCAAGGGCTACCGCTTCGTCACGCAGACCGACACCGAGGTCATCGCCCACCTCGTCGACCATCTCTACGCCGGCGACCTGCTCGAGGCGGTGCGGCACACGCTGCCGCGCCTGCGCGGCGCCTACGCCATCGCCGTGTTCTGCCGCGACGAGCCGCACCGCGTGATCGGGGCCCGCCACGGTTCACCGCTGGTGCTGGGTGTGGGCGGTGTTGCCGGCGCCGACGAGAACTTTCTCGCTTCCGACGCGATGGCGCTGGCCGGCGTCACCGACCAGATCGTCCACCTCGAGGAGGGCGACGTCGTCGACCTGCAGCTCGGCAAGTACTGGATCTCGCGCGCCGACGAGCGCGGCGATTTCCGCAGCGTGGCCCGGCCGGTCAAGACGGTGGTCGCGCACACGGGTGCCGCCGAACTCGGGCCGTACCGGCACTACATGCAAAAGGAGATCTTCGAGCAGCCGAAAGCGATCGCCGACACGCTTGACGCGGTGCCCGGCATCTCGCCCGAGCTGTTCGGCGACGGCGCCTACCGCGTCTTCGCCGAGATCGACTCGGTGCTCATCCTCGCCTGTGGCACCAGCTACTACAGCGGCTTGGTCGCCAAGTACTGGCTCGAGTCGATCGCCAAGATCCCGACCGCCGTCGAGGTTGCCAGCGAATACCGCTACCGCGACAGCGTGCCGAACCCGAAGACGCTCGTCGTCACCATCTCGCAGAGCGGCGAGACGGCCGACACCATGGCCGCGCTGAAGCATGCGCGCTCGCTCGGCATGGCCCACACGCTCACGGTCTGCAACGTCGCCACCAGCGCCATGGTGCGCGAGTGCGCCATGGCCTACATCACCCGCGCCGGCGTCGAGATCGGGGTGGCGTCGACGAAGGCTTTCACGACGCAGCTCGTCGGCCTGTTCCTGCTGACGCTGGCGCTGGCGCAGGTCAAGAAGCGCCTGCCCGACGCGGCCGAAGCCGAGCACCTGGGGGCGCTGCGCCACCTGCCGGTGGCAGTGCAGGCCGTGCTCGCGCTCGAGCCGCAGATCATTGCCTGGAGCGAGGAGTTCGCGGCCAAGGAGAACGCGCTCTTTCTCGGCCGCGGCATGCACTACCCGGTGGCGCTCGAAGGTGCGCTCAAGCTCAAGGAGATCAGCTACATCCACGCCGAGGCCTACCCGGCCGGCGAGCTCAAGCACGGGCCGCTGGCGCTCGTCACGTCGCAGATGCCGGTGGTCGCGATCGCCCCCAACGACACCTTGCTCTCCAAGCTCGAGAGCAATCTGCAGGAGGTGCGCGCCCGCGGCGGCGAGCTGTTCGTGTTCGCCGATGCCGACACGAGGATCGAGTCCGCCGAAGGCGTGCACGTGATCCGCATGCCCGAGCACTACGGCGCGCTCTCGCCCATCCTCCACGTCGTGCCGCTGCAGCTGCTGGCGTATCACACCGCAGTGGCGCGCGGCACCGACGTCGACAAGCCGAGGAACCTGGCCAAGAGCGTGACGGTGGAGTGAGGTCGGACCAGGAGCCAATGTAGTGCCCGGGGTACACAGGCCAGCCGCCGCGGCGAGCCGAGCGAACGCTCTCCGCGGCTCCGTTCGATGGGATCACGGCTGGTGGCCCGTCACCGGCCCACGACGACGGGCTTGAGTGGCCGCTATGCAGCGGTTGCCGCCGGTGACGGCCGGCCTCTGAATTCACGGTCTCGGCGCTTTCCCGTCATTGCGGCGCCCGACTTCGGCGACCTGAACGCCCGGTATGCGCCGCACTGCTGACTTACGCCTTTGCACTGGGCGCTATCCCGCGTCAGACCTCGAACGAATGTCTGCTGCTCGGGCCAGCGAACTTCCGGTTCCGACCCCGCTGCCGCCATCGTCCCCGCCAAGCTGGCCGCCATGAACCTGTCGTTCACGACCTCGGCGGGCAGCCCACTGCGCGAGCCTCCCCGTTCACTCTGGCAGCCCCTGCAGCTTCACGCCGTGGGCCCGCGCCTGGAACACATCGGCTGGTCGGCCACCCGGTCGCAACCCGGCTACGCCGTCCTCGCCACCGTCGTGTCGGCGTGACTGGCCATCGAGGTCATGCCGATGACGACGCTGCCCAGCAGCCCGATCGAGATCAGGACGCTGGCAACCGCAGCGGCGGCACGTCCCTGGTGCTGCTGCCACTCGGTGCGGCTGCAGCGCAGCAGGCGGGTCGTGGCCGGCGCCGTGTCCTGGTGGCGGGCCCCGGCGGCGTCGCCGCAGGAGGTGTGCACGGCATCGATCGAGTCGCTCTGGCAGTGGGTCGGGGTGAACATGGCGTGTCTCCTGGGGTGGTTCGAAGCGGTGACTGGACTGTCTGCTTCGGCGCCTCCGAAGTCCTGAAGCCGCCCTGAAGCGTTCTGAAG
>JAYTYH010000442.1:0-9619 GCA_043742485.1 Rhizobacter sp. | reverse complement strand
CCACCCGGTGCGAGCACCTCGAGTGCCGCGTTCAGGGCTTGCTCGAGCTCCTCAAGCTCGGCATTGACGAAAATCCGAAGAGCCTGAAACGTCCGCGTTGCAGGGTTCTGGCCCGCTTCGCGGGTGCGGACCGAACGAGCCACGAGGTCGGAAAGTTCGCCTGTGGTTCGAACAGGATTCCCGCTTTCGCGCCGAGCAACAAGCGCCTTTGCAACCTGAACAGCAAACCGTTCTTCCCCATAGTCGCGTATCACTTCCGCAATGTGGCGCTCGTCGGCGCGGGCCAGGAACTCGGCCGCGCTCTCGCCGCGCGTGGTGTCCATGCGCATGTCGAGCGGGCCGTCGAAACGAAACGAGAAGCCGCGCGCCGGGTCGTCGATCTGCGGCGACGAGACGCCGAGATCGAGGAGGACGCCGTCGACTTGGGATATGCCGCGCGCGGCCAGCGTCGCGGCCAGCGACGAGAAGGCGGCGTGCGCGATGGCGAAGCGGGCATCGCCGGCGAGTTCGGCATCGGCTGCAGCGCTCGCGACGGCGGCAGCGTCGCGGTCGATGGCGATGAGCCGGCCTCGAGACGAGAGCCTGGCGAGCACGGCCCGCGAGTGGCCGCCACGGCCGAAGGTGGCGTCGACATAGATGCCGTCGGCGGAACCGACGAGCCCGTCCACCGCCTCCCGGAGCAGGACGGTCACGTGCCCCGAAGCGAGGTCGGCGCTCATCGGCGATCGGCACGCATCAGAAGCTGAAGTGCTTGAGCGAATCCGGCATCGGCGACTGCATCACCGCCGCTTCGTGCACCGCGTGGCGCTCGGCGTCCCACAGCTCGAAGTGGCTGCCCATGCCGAGCAGCATCACGTCGCGCACCAGGCCGGCGGCGGCGCGCAACTCGGGCGCGATCAGCAGGCGCGAGGAGGCGTCGATGTCGACGTCCATCGCATTGCCGAGGAAGACGCGTTTCCAGCCGCTCGAGTCCATCGGCAAGGCAGCGACACGGTCGCGGAACTGTTCCCAGGCCGGCCGCGGAAAAATCAGCAACGAGCCTTCGGGATGCTTGGTGATCGTGAGCTGGTGCACGCCCATCGCGGCCAGCAGCTCGCGGTGGCGCGCAGGCATGGCGATCCGCCCTTTGCCATCCAGCGTCAGCGCTGCGGGGCCTTGAAACACGACGTTCGCCACAAAACCCCACTAAAGTGCACTTCGCGCCACTGTAGCCCAAGGCCCGGGCAGGGTCAATTCGATAACGAAACAAAAATCAATGGAATCAAGGACTTAGCGGCGACTGTTCGACACCGCAGTCGACTCGAAAAAATGCCTTAAAAACCAACGACTTGCGATGCGGAGTGAAAGACGAGGCTTAAAAGTCCGAGAGGTTCGGCGCTCGCCCCAATGGCTCTCCGATGCGGGAAAGCACGCGCTTTCGGCGCGGTACTAGATCACGGAACACGGACGAATGCAGCGGCCAAATCACGCGCGGCCCGCGCGAGCAGCGCCGTGTCGAGGCCGACGGCGACGAAGAGCGCGCCCGCCTTCAGATAGTGGCGAGCCAGCGCCGGATCGGTAGCCAGGATGCCGGGCGCCTTGCCCGTCGCGATGACGGTGGCGATGCCGTCGTCGATGGCGCGCAGCACGTCGGGGTGGTTCGGCTCGCCGAGATGACCCATCGACGCGGAGAGATCGGCGGGGCCGAAAAAGACGCCGTCGACGCCGTCGACCGCGGCGATCGCCCCCAGCTCCGCCAGGCCCTGCACCGACTCGACCTGCACCAGCACGCAGATCTCCTCGTCGGCATGCTGCACATAGCCGTCGACGCCGTTCCAGCGCGAAGCCCGGGCCAGCGCGCTGCCGAGCCCGCGCTCGCCGCGCGGTGCGTAGCGCGTGGCAGCCACGATCTGCGCCGCCTGCGCGGCGGTGTGCACCATCGGCACCAGCAGCGTCTGCGCGCCGACGTCGAGGTACTGCTTGATGAGCGTAGTGCTGCCGTCGACCGGCCGGACGATGGCGGCGACCGGATAGGCCGCCGTCGCCTGCAGCTGGGCAAGAACGCTGCGGACGTCGTTCGGCGCGTGCTCGCCGTCGATCAGCAGCCAGTCGAAGCCGGTCGTGGCGAGCAGCTCGGCCGCGTAGCCGCTGGCGAGTCCGACCCAAAGCCCGATCTGCGGCTGGCGCCGCGCCATGGCGGCCTTGAAGGTGTTGACGGGAAGTTTCATCGGTGCTCGATCAAGGGCGTTGCCGGGCACATCAGGCAAAGCGGAACGCGATCGCGCCGAGCCGGCCGTAGTCGACGTGGAAGGTATCGCCTCGGGCCGCGGTGGTCGGCCGCGTGAACGATCCAGCGGGGACGACGTCGCCAGCGTCGAGCTGCTCGTCGTAGACGGCGATCCTGTTGGCGAGCCAGGCGACGCCGTTGGCCGGATGGTTGAGCACCGCCGCGGCCAGGCCGGTCTCTTCGATGACGCCGTTCTTGTAAAGCATGGCGCCGGCCCAGCGCAGGTCGGTGTCGTGCGGCCCGCACCGGCCGGCCACCGAGGACGATGCCGGCGTTGGCGGCGAAATCGGCGATGGTGTCGAAGACCTTGCGCGGTGCCTTGGTGCGCGATCGAACTGCTCGATGCGGGCGTCGATGATCTCGACCGCCGGCGTCACGAGCTCGATGGCAGCGAGCGCGCCGGCGAGCGTCACGCCGGGGCCTTTCAGCGGCTTGCCGACGATGAACGCGGGCTCGACCTCGACCCGCGGTGCGATGAAGCGATCGACCGGGATGTCGCCGCCGGCTTCGAAGAACATGTCGTCGAGCAGCGGCGCGAAATCGGGCTCGGTGATCTGAGACGACAGTTGCATCGCCCGCGACGTGAGGCCGATCTTGCGGCCCTTGATCGTGCGGCCCCCTGCGGGCTTGAGCGCGACCCATGCGCGCTGCATCGCATAGCCGTCGGCGATCGTCATCCCCGGGTGGCGCATCGAGAAGTGGCGCACCTGAACGCGGCGCTTCTTGGCGTCGTGCAGTTCGGCGGCAAGGCGGGCAACGAGATCGGGCGCGAGCATGGCTACTCCCCGGCGAAAAGCGGATGCAGGTTGCTGTGCTTGGCGTCGAACACCGGCGCACCTTCGAAAATCTGCAACGTGATGCCGATCGCGCGACTCGCGAAGATGGCCGCGAAGTGGCTGCGCACGACGGCGATCATCGCCTCGCCCGTGGCCGTCACGGCAGAGCGCTCGCGGCCCGGGGCGATGCGTACGTCGAGGTAGACGAAGGCGCGGTCGGGCGCTCCGTCGGCGACGGCGAAATGCGGCGTCGGGTAGCCGAGCACGCGCGTGCCGCCGATCGGGAACAGGCGCTCGCCGGCCGCGTCGCGCTGCACCACGATGGCCGCGGCCAAGGCGTGGCAGAGCTTGCCGATCTCGGCCTCGGGGTCGAGGTTGGCGGTGTACTGGACAACAACGTGAGGCATCTCTTGTTTCCTCGGCGAGCCGGCGCGCCGCGCCGCGGGCGCGATGCGTCGCGGGCCTTGAAGCGATTTTGAGGGCGGAAGAAGCTGTCGTGGGGAACGCTGAAGTCGGCGACGACGAGGTAGCCGGCGACGTGATCGAGCGCGTCGGCATCGGGCACCGCGCAGGCGGTTCGGCCGATGACCAGGCCGAGCGCGGCGCCGACCTCGAGCTCCGGCGCCACGTCGTCCACCTGTGCCGTGTCGCTCGCGGCGATGAGCGTGTTGCGCGGCTTGATGTAGAGCACGACAGCCGACGGAGGCGCCTTGTACGGCGGCCGGTGGACAGCATCGCCGAGTGCGGCCAGCGCGCCGCGGTGATTCATCGCTGCGCCGTAGACGGCGCCGCTGAGCCGGTACGGCGCCATCGCGAACGCGGGCAACGTCATCGTGCCAATGGCGAGACGCCGATGAGCCAGCGATGCGCCCACAGGATGAATACGACGTAGACCGCGAGCCCGCCGACCACGGCGATGGCGTCGTTGTACCGGCCCGCGGGCGCCGCTGGTGCGTCGTGCGCTGCGGCCGCCGGACGGCGCTTGAGCGAGATGCGATCGGCGACGGCCCAGACCAGGAATGCACCGAAGAGGACGACGTCGGCCAGAGTGCCGTTGGCGAGCAGATGCGCCGTCGCCCAGAACTTGACCGCCAGCAACATCGGATGCTTCGCGGCGCTTCGGAGCCGGCCCGGAAGGTAGGCGGCGAACAGCAGAGGAAACACCGGCAGCATGAGCAAAAGGGCGAGATGGCGAAGCGCAGCGGGTGGGCTGTAGAGAACCACGGCATCGTGCCGCGTCATGCCGTAGCCGACGACGAGGAGCACCAAACCGATGGCGGCGACGATCGAATACAGCGCTTTCCAGGCACCGATTCCGCGAAGCGCGACCTGCTCCGCTCGCCACCCCGGCGCGACGATGGCGACGGCATGGATGCCCAGGAAAAGCGCCAGCCCGAGCAGGAAGATCAACATTGCGGGATTGTGGCGCCGAACGCCATCGTCGCCGCCGGGCGCGGCTGCGGGTCAGGACGTGATGACCGCGGTCGGTCGCGCCGTGTGCAGCCGCGGTCGCACCCACAGCCAGGCGAAGGCGCCGACGCTCATCATGGCCAGCGAAGTCGCCGCCAGGGCGACGGTCGAATGCATCACCAGCGGCGCGATCACACCAGCCACGCAGCCGTTGGCGGCACTGCCGACGCAGGCCTGGAACGACGATGCCATGCCGCGTCGCTCGGGCACGAGGTCGAGGACCATGAGCGTGACGACGGGAACCATCATGGCCCAGCCGAACGCATACAGCGCGATCGGAATCAAGGCCCACCACGCCTCGGCGACGAAGAGGAGGTTGAGGACGAGATTCACGATGGCGACCGTCGCCATGACGATGAAGCCGTAGCGGATCTGATGCGTCGGCTTGACGCGCCCGGCCATCCGCCCGGAGAGAAACGCGCCGCTCATGATGCCGGCGATGGTCAGCACGAAGAACCAGAAGAACTCGCCGGGTGCCAGCCCGAGACGCTGGCCGAGGAATACCGGCGTCGACAGCACGTAGAGGAACATGCCGTTGAACGGGATGCCGCTGGCGAGCGTCAGCATCAGGAAGCGCGGATTGCCGGCCAGGGAGCCGTATCCGCGCAGGAGGTTCGCGGTGTTGAAGGGCTGCCGGTGACTGTCGTGCAGCGTCTCAGGCAAAAGCCTCCAGTTCGCAACCAGCAGCACGACGCCGACGCCGGTCAGGAACCAGAAGATGCTGTGCCAGCCCGCGTGGATGAAGAGAAAGCCGCCAACCATCGGCGCGACGGCGGGCGCGATGCCGAAATAGATCGTCACCTGCGCCATCACGCGCTGGGCGTCGGCCGGCGGGAACATGTCGCGGATCACCGCCCGCGAGATCACGATCCCGGCGCCGGCCGACATTCCCTGAAGCGCGCGGAAGAACACCAGCGTGCCGATGTGCTGCGAAAGTGCGCACCCGACCGATGCCAGCGTGAAGACGATCAGGCCGCCGAGCACGATCGGTCGGCGGCCGAAGCTGTCCGACAGGGCGCCATGGAAGAGGTTCATGACCGCGAAGCCGAACAGATAGGCCGAGAGCGTCTGCTGCATCTCGACCGGAGTCGCCCCGATGGCGATCGCGATGCCGGTGAAGGCCGGCAGGTAAGTGTCGATCGAAAACGGCCCGAGCATGCCCAGGCAGGCGAGAAGCACCGCCAGGGCCCACCTCGGGGCCAGCCAAATCGTTCGCGCGTCGGGGTTCAGTTCGTGGTCTCGTGGAGCTCGTCGCGCGAGCGAAACGCATAAATGTGAAGCGAGCCGATAGGCCGGATTTTGTGCAGGAGCGCCGTCTTGCAACGATGCGCCCGTGGCCGCCATTCCTCTTGGCCGGGCATCGCTGCCCGGCTCGGTGCTACCTACCCGCCGGCTCGTACGGAGCCGCACTTCGAGACGCATGCGCCGAAGCGCCCACGCCCACGCCGGCCTATTTGGTATTGCTGCGCGTAGAGATTGCCCGTTTCACCCGGCACCGGCCTCTCGGTCGGCGTCGACTCGTCTCTGTTGCTCTGATCCTCACCTCGCGGTGGGCAGCCATTAACTGCTACGCCGCCCTGTGCAGTCCGGACCTTCCTCCAGCGCTTCCCGAGGAAAGCGCCAGCGGCGGCCTGGCTCGCTTCACCTCGGCATTATCGGCGAGCGTTCCCGCGGCGCCACAGTCGCGGCTTGCCAAGTCGACATTGACCGGGGGTAAACCGGCGATCTAGGTAAAATGGCTGCTCGCGGGGCCACGAGCGCCGCTCTAGCCCGCGTCAACCCGTTTCCGTGCTGACGCGTTTCATGCCAGTCTCGCTCCTTCCGGCATTGCGTTGCCAGAGCGGCGACTCATGATGAGCCCCTTCCCTTTCACGAATGACCAGGAGATATCCATGAAGAACCAACTCGCACTGAGCGCCGTTGTTGCAGCGATCGCCGTGTTCTCGCAAAGCGCGTTCGCGCAAGCCTCGATGCCCAGCCGTGCCGAAGTCAAGGCCGAAGCCAAGACCGGTGCCCTTGCGCCGGCCGGCGAAGGCCCGGGGGCGATGACGGGCTCCAAAGACACCACCGGCAAGTCGACCAAGACGCGCGCGGAGCGCAAAGCAGAAACCAAGATGGCCAAGGAAGCCGGCAATCTGAAGCCGGCGGGTGATGCGAACGAGAAGGAAATCAGCGACGCCACCCGCGCCAAGCCGACTGTCAACAGCCGTGCCGACCGCAAGGCCGCGACCAAGGCCGCCAACAAGATGCCGGGCGGCATTGAGCCGGCGGGCGAAGCGGCGCGGCCGATCTCCGATCCGATCAAGAAGTAAGGCGTTTCATTTCGATGCTGAAAGGGCGACCCGGGTCGCCCTTTCTTACGTCCGCAACGCCCTTAGTTCGACCGGTGCGTATGCGACGACTTTTTGTCGAGACCTTTCCATTCGCGAATGACCAGGAAATTTCCATGAACAAGCCACTCGCACTCAGCGCCATCATTGCGGTCGCAGCCGTGTTCTCGCAGGGCGCGTTCGCGCAAGTCTCGGTGCCAGCCAGCCGCGCCGAAGTCAAGGCCGAAGCCAAGACCGGCGCGCTGGCCCCCGCCGGCCAGGGTCCGGGCGCCATGATCGGCTCCGGCGCCACCACCGGAAAGTCGACCAAGACGCGGATGGAGCGTAAAAACGAGACGAAGATGGCCAAGGACGCCGGCTCCCTGAAACCTGCTGGCGACGCAGCCGAGATGAAGGACGACAAGGCCGAGAAGATGAAGGGTGGCACGGTCAACCGTGCCGACCGCAAAGCGGCCACCAAGGCCGCCGTCAAGTCGGGCACGACGCAGCCGGCGGGCGAAACGCCGCAGCCTGTCGGCGAAGCTCCGAAGAAGTAAAAGCGATCGGCCGCAATTGCGCGCCATCGATTCATATTCGGACGGTCGCCTTTGGGTGGCATTTTTCTTGGCCCGGTCAGCGCACGCCGGCATTTGGCGTGCATTTTTTCGAGTTGCTGCAGTCGCTGGGACTGGGCCATCAAGGCGACCGGGCCGTGGCCGCTGCGCCTAGCCGTGGCGCCGCTCGAGGAACGCCTGCGCTGCCTTTGCGAACTCGACTTGCCGCAGCCGACCCTTGCTCGCAGCGCGACACGCGACGAGCAACGCGAGGTCATCGGCATTGCCTCGGCGATGACATCGACCGAGACGTTGTCGGCATCGGCGAGAAAGAAGTTGCGGCTTATGCGAGCTTCCAGTTCAGGGTTTCGCCCCCGCACAGTGGCTTGAGCTCGGCCTCGCCGAACGGAAGCGCCTCGGGAACCGACCAGGATTGCCTGCGCAATGTGACGGTGCCGACGTTGCGCGGCAGGCCGTAGAACGCCGGGCCGTGGAAACTGGCGAAGCCTTCCAGCCGGTCGAGCGCGCCGGCAGCGTCGAACGCCTCAGCGTAGAGCTCGAGCGCCGTCAGCGCCGTGTAGCAGCCGGCGCAGCCGCTGGCATGCTCCTTGAGCACCGCCGCGTGCGGGGCGCTGTCGGTGCCCAGGAAGAACTTCGGGCTGCCCGACGTCGCTGCCGCGACCAGCGCCTGCCGGTGCTCCTCGCGCTTCAGGACCGGCAGGCAGTAGTGATGGGGCCGCAGGCCGCCGGCGAAGAGGGCGTTACGGTTGTAGAGCAGGTGATGGGCGGTCAGCGTCGCCGCCGTGTTCGCGCTCGCCTCGGCGACGTACTGCGTACCTTCCCGCGTGGTGACATGCTCGAGCACGATCTTCAAGCCCGGGAAATCGCGTCGCAGCGCCACCAGGTGTCGATCGATGAAGACGGCTTCGCGATCGAAGACGTCGACCGCCGGATCGGTGACCTCGCCGTGGACGAGCAGGACGACGCCCTCGCGCTCGGCAGCCGCCAGCGTCGGCCCGACCTTCGCCAGGTCGCTGACACCGGCGTCGCTGTTGGTGGTGGCGCCGGCCGGATAGAGCTTGATGGCCACGATGCCGGCCTCGCGCGCCCGCCGCATCTCCGCGGGCGGCGTCTCGTCGGTGAGATAGAGCGTCATCAGCGGCTCGAAGTCGATGCCGGACGGCAGCGCCGCCAGGATGCGCTGGCGATAGGAAAGGGCCTGGTAGACGGTGACGATCGGCGGCCGCAGGTTCGGCATGACGATCGCGCGAGCGAACTGGCGCGCGCTGTGGCCGATGACGGCGCTCAACGCCGCGCCGTCGCGCAGGTGCAGATGCCAGTCGTCGGGGCGAACGATCGTGATCTCTTCGGCCATCGCCGAATTGTCCACTCCCCGAGGCGGAGTCAGTGCTGCAGGATCTTCGAGAGGAAGTCCTTGGCGCGCGGCGAACGGGCGTCGGGGTCGCCGAAGAACTCGTCGCGGGTGCAGTCCTCGACGATCTTGCCGGCATCCATGAAGATCACGCGGTGGGCGACCTTGCGCGCGAAGCCCATCTCGTGGGTGACGCACATCATCGTCATGCCTTCCTGTGCCAGCGCCACCATGACGTCGAGCACCTCGCCCACCATCTCAGGGTCGAGCGCCGAGGTCGGCTCGTCGAACAGCATGATGATCGGATCCATGCTGAGGGCACGCGCGATCGCGACGCGCTGCTGCTGCCCGCCGGAAAGCTGGCCAGGAAACTTGTCTTTATGCGCCATCAGCCCGACGCGGTCGAGCATCTTCATGCCGCGAGCATTGGCATCGGCGTCGCTGCGGCCGAGAACCTTGATCTGGGCCAGCGTCAGGTTCTGTGTCACGGTCAGGTGCGGGAACAATTCGAAGTGTTGAAAGACCATGCCGACGCGCGAGCGCAACTTCGGCAGATCGGTCTTCGGATCGGACAGCGAGATGCCGTCGACGACGATGTCGCCCTTCTGAAACGGTTCGAGCGCGTTGACGGTCTTGATGAGCGTCGACTTGCCCGAGCCCGACGGCCCGCACACGACGACGACCTCGCCCTTCTTGATCGCGGTGGTGTTGTCCGTCATACAACCACGAGATCAGAGATGACACTTTGGGATACAGAGAGTTCGTGTTCACAGTTGAAGAGGCGAACCAAATGCCGAGGCGACATTTAACACCGGCGGAGATAATAAACATCGAGGATGACGGCGAGTTCTGGGACGAGTACCCCACAGGAG
>JAYTYH010000441.1:0-2416 GCA_043742485.1 Rhizobacter sp. | reverse complement strand
TGCCGCGGTCGAACAGCCGCTGGCGCACGCCGTCGCCCTGTACCAGCTCGCCTTTGCAGATCAGCAGCGAGCGCTGCGTCTTGGCCATCGCGCCGAGCTTGCCGGCGAGCTGGCGCAGCGCGTAAACGGCGGTGATGGCGGTGTCGAGGTAGATCTCCACCAGGTCGAGCCGGGCACCGCGGATGCCGAGCCGGGTGGTCTCGAAGAAGCGCGCATTGGCTTCCAGCACGCCGCGTACCAGCGCTTCGACCGAATCGGCGACGGTCAGGTTGGCCGACGAGTTGTAGCCGATCAGCACCGTTGCCAGAGTGAGCTCCTGGTCGCCCTTGCCGAGCACGTCGATCACCTGCAGCAGATAGCGCAGCACGCCGGCGCGCACCGATTCGGTGAGGTCGGCCAGGCTCATCGGCCGCTCGTAGGGGCCGAGGCCGGTGACCACCGCGCCGGTCAGGCTGCCGCGCCGGCGCTCTTGCGTGTTCGGCGCGCGCAGCACCACGGTGGCCGTGCCGCGCGGCCCGGCGTAGAGGCCCAGGCTGTAGCGCTCGCTCAGCTCGCCGTCGAGCAGCTCGCAGTCGATCAGCTTCTGCGGGCCGGCGATCGGGTCGTGCTCGTAGTGGCCGACCAGGATCGGCACGTTGACGAAGCGCAGGTCCATCGCCTTGACGGTCACTTCGAGCCGGCGTTTCGGGCGCTCGACCAGCCGCGGGTGCCGCGCGCCGCCGCTCATGAACCCCTGCGCCAGCGTCTCGCCGTCGTCGACGCTCGGCGGCCCGGCGTCGTAGATCACCGGCCGCGGCTGCTCGACCGCGCGCACCGCCGGCGGCGTGCTCGTCAGCTTGCCGGTGGCGCCGCCGCTCAGCAGGTCGGCAAGCGCCGGAAAGTACTCCTCGGTCGACGGCAGCGCGCCGTGCTCGGCCGGCAGCCAGTAGAAGCGGCCGATGTGGCCGATGCGGCCCGAATCCCAGGTCACGGTGCCGTCGCCGCGCGACGTGCCGACCATCTTCAGGCGGCCGCTGTCGGGCCGCACGCCGCACGCGGTATTGGGCGCCACGCCGAAGACGTACACCGTCTTCGGCTCGTATTCCGCGGGCAGCTCGGGCGCCGCGCGGCCGTCCTGCCGCCACAGCCAGGAACCCGCGTCGAGCACCGCCTGCTCGGGCACGGCGCATTTGCCGTTGCCGAACCAGAAGTCCTTGTTCTGCGACTGGAAGGTTTTCCAGGTCGCTGCCTTGTCGTAGTACTCGCCCTCTTTTTCCGGCAGGCCGCCGCCCTCGCTGCCCTGAAAAGTGTCGACAAAGCCGGGTTTGGGCAGCAGTTGCAGCGGTCCGCGGAAACGGCCGACGATGTCGAGCACCTGCTGCATGTCGTGCTCGAGGTCGAGCCGCACCAGCGTGCGCAGCGTGTCGCCCTTGCCGAGCAGGTTCTCGACCATCGAGTGCGCGCCCTGGTTGGGCGTGCCGAGCATCACGAAGCGGGCGCCGTCGCGCCGCATCACTTCGTCCATCACCGAGCGGCGGCGGTAGATGCAGGCGCGCACCACCAGCCCGCCCATGCTGTGGGCGAGCAGGCGGATCGGCTTGCCGGTGCTCTTCAGCAGCGTGGCCAGGTACTCGCCGAAGCGCTCGCCGAGCACGTCGAGCGGCTGGCGCCAGTCGTAGGCGAAGCGCTCGACGCGGTGGCTCTGGGCCAGGTAGTCGCTCAACTTGCCGTAGAACCGCGAGAACAGCTTCTCGGCCTCGACGCCGGGCTGCGGCCAGTCGATCTTCGCCAGGCCGCCGGCGGCGATGTCGAGCGGGTCGAACCAGACGCGGTGGCTGCGATTGAGCCACAGGTGCGAACCCATCACGCCGGGCAGGACCACCACCACCGGCAAGCTCTCGGCAGCGATGCCGCGCTTCTGGTTGATCGCGTGCAGGCGCTTTTCCTCGGCGTCCAGCGTGTCGCCGCGGTCGAAGCCTTCGGGCAGTGGCTGGAAGGCGTCGAGCGTGGCAACGTCCTCGTCCTTGGCCACCAGCCAGTCGCGCAACGCGAGGCGCGTGTCGAGGTTGGTGAAATAACGGAAGTGCGAGACCTCGGCGCCGCGGTCGAACAGCACCTTCGCCCCGACCTGCGGCGCGATGCCGCCGAGCATCGCCGCGGTGTCGACGACGAGGTCGTTGTCGACGCTGTCGAAGAGCAGGAAGTCGGTCAGCAGCACGCCCAGGCGCTGCAGCAGGTTGCCGCCCTCGATGTCGCCGGCGATCACCGCCATCTTGATGCCGGGGCGCACCTTGGCGTCGCGCAGCAGACGCGCCATCGGCGCGTCGGGCAGCATGGCTTCGATGCCCGGCACGAGGTGCGGGTCGGTGCGCTTTCTGGCGATCTCGATGACCACGCGCTTGAACGCCATGTAGGCCGGCTGGCCGAAGAAGAACGG
>JAYTYH010000440.1:0-10614 GCA_043742485.1 Rhizobacter sp. | reverse complement strand
CTTCAAGGCGCGAGAACACGAGCGCGGCACGATCGCCGGGCATGCCGTTTCCGACGATCACCGGATGGCCGGCGAAGCCCATGGCGTTGCCGGGAACGCTGACACTGATCGGGACCTATTACGCAAGTTCCGCAGCATCGCTACCAACGGCGGCCGATGTTCCAGTCGAATGCGAAAGCGGCATCTGCATGGACCTGCAGTACGGCAATCCGCCGCTCGCAAACACCTGAAGCGGCGGCGCGATGAAGAGCAGGCCAAAGAGTGCCATGCGTATGCCGTTGAACATCATTCCAGCATAGGACCTGCCCTGAAGTCCACCAACGACCGGCCATCCGCGGACAGGGATTTTTCCTCGCGTATATCGGCAATGGTTCGTGATCCGACGGGTGCTTCTCAACGTCGCTGCGTGGGCAGAAGCGCGGCCACGTCGATGTGGGCGATCCATGCCCCTGACACTAGAGCGAAGCCGACGACCAGAACGGAGGCGCAAGCTACCGCGGCACCGGCGCTCCGACCGAGCAGCTCGACGCGGCCGCTCTCGGCTTCGAAATACATCGGCGCCAGAACGCGCAGATAGTAGAAAAGCGAGACCACGGTGTTGGCGACAGCAGCCAGCGCGAGCGCCGTGTAGCCCGCGTCCATCGTGACGACGAAAAGCATGAGCTTGCCCACGAATCCAGCCAGCGGCGGTATGCCGGCGAGCGACAACAGGCTCAGGGTCAGCGCCGCTGCAGCCCAAGGTCGTCGTATGGCCAGGCCGCGGTAGTCGTCGATGGCGGTGCGGCCGCGCAGCTGGGTGACAACGGCGAAGGCGGCAAGGTTCGCGGCCGCGTAGCTGGCCAGGAAAACGAGCAGCGCCGGCACGGCGCGCTCGGTCAACCCGACGACCGCGACAGCCATCAATGCATAGCCCGACTGCGATACCGAAGACCAGCCGAGAAGGCGGCGCAGGTCGGTCTGCCAGAGCGCGGCGAGGTTGCCCAGGGTCATCGTCGCCACCGCCATCACCGCGATCAGCATGCGCCATCCGGTCGTGTCGTCGAAGAGCACGACGAGCCGCGCCAGGGCGATCGCGGCACCGATCTTCGGCACTACGGTCAGAAAAGCCGCGGCCGGCGCCGGCGCGCCCTGGGCCACGTCGGGCAACCATGCATGCGCCGGCACCGCGCCGAGCTTGAAGCCGACCCCTACGACGGTGAGACCGAGCGCGAGAAGGAGCAGGCCGGAGTGCGGTGTCGAGGTCATCGCCAGGGCCATTGCAGCGTAATTGCTCGTCCCGAGCAGGCCGTAGAGCAGAGCGATGCCAACCATCAACAAGGTGTTGGCGAAAGCACCGAGCAGGAAATACTTCATACCGGCTTCGACTGAGATCGCCCAGTCGCGGTGGTAGGCAGCCATGATGTAGCCGGTGATCGATGCGAGCAGCACGCCCATCACGAGTTGCAGCGTGTCGGCGGCGCCCGCCATCATCATCGCGCCCAGCGCCGACAGCATCAGGACCGTGTAGTACTCGCCTTGGCGACGGTCGCTGCGCAGCCATTCCGGCGTGCACAGGACGGCCACCGCACTGGCGGCAAGGATGAGCATGCGCGCCCAGATGCTCGCCGCGTCGATGGCCCAGGTGCCCGAGAAAGTCAGGCGCGGCGACTCGCCCAGCTGAAGAGCGCACAGGACGATGGCCAACGTGATGCCGGCGAGCGCCAGCGCTGCACCGATCCACTGGCGCCGGTGCGAAACAAACGAAGCGGCAAGGAGCGCAATGACCGCGGTGACCAGCACCGCGATTTCTGGAAGGACGTCGCCGATCGGCATAGTCACGGCGCACGCATCAGGCTGGCAGAAGCGCCCTCGATCAAGGCCAGCAGCCAGCGCGGATAAAGGCCGATGGCGACGACCAGCGCGAGCAACACCCCGAGCGTCGCTGTCTCGACAGCGCCCAGATCGGGGAAATCGGCCCACCGCTTCGGCAAGGCACCCATGAAGAGACGCTGGATCATCTGCAGGAAGAGCGCCGCGGTGATGACGATTCCGACCAGGCCGATCGCCGCCAGCCACGGATAGACCGCGAACGTGCCGGCGAAGATCTGGAACTCTGCAACGAAGCCGGCGAGCCCCGGCAGGCCGAGGCTGGCGAAGGCTGCCAATGTCGTCGCGACGGTCAGGCGCGGCGCGACGCCCGCGAGGCCGCCGAAGGCGCTGAGCTCGTATTCCTCGGAGCGTTGCCAGAAGGCGCCGGCGACCAAAAAGAGCGCGCCGGTGATGAGGCCGTGCGCGACCATCTCGACGACGGCACCCGTCAACGCGAGGTGGCGCGCCGCGGCCGCTTCGCCGCCGACCATCGCGCCGGCGACGGCGACGCCGAGCACGGCGTAGCCCATGTGGTTGACGGAGGTGTAGGCGATGCGCCGCTTGAAGTTGGTCTGGCCGAGCGCCACCAGAGATCCCCAGAGGATCGAGATCACGGCGACGATGGCGAGCACGAACGAGTAGCGCGCAAAGGTGGCGCTCATCATCGACAGCGGAATGCGGATGAGGCCGTAGACACCCATCTTCAAAAGTACGCCGGCGAGGATCGCCGAGACCGGGCCCGGCGCATCGACGTGGGCCGGCGGAAGCCAGGTGTGGAAAGGAAACAGCGGCGCCTTGATCGCAAAGCCGACGACGAAGCCGAGCAGCACGAGCCCCGAGCGCACGTCCATGCCCGCGAGCGGCTGGCGGGCGATCAGCTCGCGCATGTCGAAGCTGAGTGGCGAGGTGGCGAGCACCAGGCCGATGATGGCGAGCAGGATGGCGAGCGAGCCGGCCAGCGTGTAGACGAAGAACTTGGTCGCCGCAGCCCGGGCGTCGCCATGGCCCCAGCGGCCGATCAGAAAGTACATGCCGACCAGGCTCAGGTCGAAGAAGACATAGAAGAGCAGCAGGTCCAGCGCCAGGAAGACGCCGAGCGAGACGCCCTCGAGGAACAGGAACCAGGCGTAGTAAGCCCTGGCCGAGCCTTGGGTCTGCGCCGGCCACGCGACGGCGGCGACGAAGAGCAGGGCGCTCATCAGCGCGACGGCCAGCGCGATGCCGTCGACGCCGACTCGCCATGCGACGCCGAGCGTCGGGATCCACGGCAGCTCGGCGACCTGCTGGAAGGCCGGGGCTCCCGCCCGCGTGTCGAAGCCCCAGCCCACCCAGGTGAGAAGCAAAAGGGGCAGCGCAGCGACGATGACCGCCAGCCGGCGTGCCGCCGTGTCCGACAGCCCGGGCATCAGTGCGAGCAGCAGGGCGCCGGCGAGAGGGATGAGGATGGCCAGTGTGAGCATGTCGGTTCTTCTTGTCGACCAGGACGTCAGAAGCGGGCGGCGAAGAGGACGGCGCCGAGTGCGAGGGCGCCGAGCAGCAGCACCGCGAACGCGTGGTGCGACAAGCCGGTCTGCAGTCGCTGCGCGTCCTGCCCGCCGAGGGAAACTAGCCGGGCCGGGCCCCGAGCGACGCCGTCGGCGACGAGCTCGCCGATGCCGCTCGTCGCTCGCGACAACCATTCCACGAAGGCCGTCGTCAGCCCGACGCCACGATCGACGACATGGCTGTCTTCTCGTGCCAGACGCGCGGCCAGCCATCTGCCGGCCCGCCCGATACGCCGCGGAATCGCGTCGATGACGACGTCGTCGGCCCGTGCTGATGCGCGGGCCAGCGCCGCCATCGGCGTGGTCACGGCGAGGTCGATGAGGGCCGGCAGGCGCCACCAGTCGGCAACCGGTGCGATGAGATCGCTATGCCCGAGCGTCGGCATCCGGACGGCGATCCAGCGCCCGGTCAATGCGCCGATGGCGACCGCCCCGATCGCTATGCCAATGAGCGTTGCCGACTCACGCGGAAGCGCGATCGACAGTGCCCCGGTCAGCGCTTCCCGGACGC
Source organism: Rhizobacter sp. (assembly GCA_043742485.1). Classification (GTDB taxonomy): domain Bacteria; phylum Pseudomonadota; class Gammaproteobacteria; order Burkholderiales; family Burkholderiaceae_C; genus Schlegelella_A. The sequence goes on along the minus strand of JAYTYH010000440.1, from coordinate 6,711 downwards.
GAGGCAGCCAGAGCGCCGACAGCAGCACGCTGGCGAGGGCGAGCCAGGCGAGCGATGCCGTGACCACAGGCGCTGCTGCTGGCACCGGTGTCGAGTCCTTCTCGCTCGATCCGGCCGTGTCGCCAAGCCCATACGCCAGCCAGATCCAGCGCACGGCATACGCAGCGCTCAATCCACCAGCGACGATGACCGCGGCAGACCACCACGCGCCGGACGTGGCCGCGGCCGCCGCGATGGCGTCTTTTGTCCACGCGGCGCCGAGCGGCGGTAGCCCGGCGAGGGCGGCGGCGCCGATGGCCGCCAGGACCGCGACGCCGGGCAAAGTGCGGCCCAGCCGCATCGCGCTCAGCTCGTGGCCGCCGCTTCGATCGATGGCGATGCCGGCGGACAGGAACAGCAGCGCCTTGAAGAAGCCGTGCGCGACGAGATGCAGCACGGCGACGCCCGGGAAGCCGGCGCCGACCGCCACGAACATCAGACCGAAGTGGGCCGAGGTCGACGCGGCAAGCACCTTCTTGACGTCGGGCTGGAGCAGGGCGACGACACCTCCGCCGAGTGCAGTCACGGTGCCGAGAGTCATGATGGCGACACCGAACCCGTTGACCGACGAGAGCATGGGCTGCAATCGCGCAAGCAGATAGGCACCCGCAGCCACCATCGTCGCCGCGTGGAGCAGCGCCGAGACCGACACCGGTCCCGCCATGGCGCGGAACAGCCAGGGCGAGAACGGGATCTGCCCCGACTTCGAAGCGGCCGACAGGACGACGCCGAACGCAACGACGGCGAGGTGCGGCGCGTCGAGGCGAGCGAGGTCGGCATAGGCGAACGAGCCGCTCCCGGCGTAGGCACTCATCGCTGCCAGGAACAGGCCGAGGTCACCGAAACGGGTAACGACGAATGCGTAACGCGCCGAGCGCGGGTTCGCGGCGTCGCGCCACTCGTGGGCAATCAGAGCCCAGGAACAGGCGCCGACGATTTCCCAACCGATCAGAAGAGTGAGCAGGTCGGCGGCGATGACGAGCAGTTCCATCGCACCGCAGAAGAGGAGGAGCAGGCTCAGCAGCCGGACCAGGCCGGTGTCGCGCTCGCGATAGGCGGCATAGACGAGGACCGGCAGGGCAACGGCCGGTACGAGCGCGGCGACCAGCGCCGAAAGCGGCGTGAGGGCGGCCTGCAAGGCGAGCGTCGTGCTCCAGCGCAGGCTGCCAGTCCAGCCGGCCGACACGGCCATCAGTACCACGGCCAAGGTCGCTGCCAGCCCGAGGCCAGCGACGAGTGCAAGCATTCCGCGACGGCGCGGCCCCGTCGCCAACACGAGGGCGCCTGTCATCGCTGGAAGCAGTGCGAGGAGCCAGAGCATCAGTGCTTGAGCGTGTCGAGCGCTTCTGTGGTGTCGGCCTGGCGCTTGCGATACACCGCCGTGACCAGCGCGAAGCCGATCGCCATCTCGAGCGCCATCACGGCCATCACCAGAATGGCGAGCAGCTGACCCTTCGGGGCGCCGGCGGTACCGAGCGACCAGAAGGCCACTGTCATCAGCAGCACGCCGTTCAACGCCAGCTCGAAGCCCATCATCAGCATGACGAAGGACTGTTGCGAGAGCGCGCCGTAGAGGCCGAGTCCGATCAGTGCGGACGCGACGACGAGGAGAGCCTGCAACGTCACGAGCCGTGCGCGCCGTGGCCGCTGCCTGCGGCATCGTGGGCCATGTCGTGCGTCGTCTCATGCGTCATCTCGTGCCCCATGCCGTGACCCTTCTTCATCTCCGGCACGATGCCCGCGGGTAGGCCGCCTTCGGACAGCCCGGGCGGACGCGATCCTTCGTCAGCGGCGCCGAACCGACCGCTCCGGCTCGACAGGATGACCGCGCCGATCATCGCGGAGAGCAGCGCGACGCCGGCAGATTCGAAGATCAGCATCGAGCCGCCGAGCATCTCGATGCCGAGATCGTGGATGGCGCGGTGGTCCGCCAGCACGGGCAGGTCGGGCAGCGGGCTCGTCAGCACCGCGGCGGACAGACCGATGAAGGCGACGACGCCGGCGCCAATGGCGAGCGGTTGCTGATGCACCATGCTCATCGGGTTGAGGCCGGCCGGGTTCATCATGAACATCACCATGAAGAGCGCCATCACCATCATCTCGACGGCCATCATGAAGATCGTGGCGATCCCGAGATACGGCGCGGCGAGCAGCAGCATGATCCCGGCGACGGCGATGAACGAGAGCAGCAGCAGGAACGACGCGCGCACCATCGAATCGGTACGAAAGACGCGCCAGCCACTGACGACGGCAACGATCGAAAGGGCCCAGAAGGCCACGTCGACGCCGCTCACCAGGCCGCCTCGATGCCGGCGGCGACAAGCCCGACGAAGGACAGCGGCAGCAGCACGGTCCACACCAGCGTGAGCATGCGCGAGGGCGGCATGCGGGCGAGCAGATGGCTGGCGGCGACCAGAAGGGCGAGGACAACGACGGTCTTCGCTGCCAGCCACAGCGGACCGAGCTCCGCCGCACCCCACGCCGGCCCCAGCGGCCCACCGAGAAAGACGGTGGCCGCCATCGCCGAAAACGAGACGGCCATGCTGAGCCGGGCCCACTGCCAAAGCGCGCGAGGCGGCCCGGAACGCTCCGCGTCGGTGCCGCCCGCGAGGTCGGACGAGTCAGCGTAGTTGAACGGGCCGCGCAGCGTCAGCGACAGGCCGAGCAGAAGAAAGAGCGGCAGGCCGAGCGGCTGGCGAACGACGTTCCAGACCCCGGCCTGCGATTGCACGATCGCTCCGAGCGCGAGCGACTGCGCCGGCAAGGCGGCAGCGATCAGGACGAACATGCTGACCAGCATGACCGGCAGGCCGATGGCGACGTAGCGATAGGCGCCGATCAGCGGCAAGAGGGCATTGGCGGACCAGCCGTGCAGGAACACGGCGACGATCGTCAGCGATTCGACGGCGCCCCACAGGACGATGCCGGCCGGCAGATCGACGACGGCGCCGCTCGTGGAGAAAGGCACGACCGCCATGCCGACAAAGGCGAGAGCGAGATAGAGGGCCGGGGCGAGTGCCCAGTTCAGCCCGTCAGGATGCTCCGTCCGGTTGGGGCGGCGAACCAGATGTGCGGCACCGCTCCGCAAGGGCGCGAGCCAGAGCGAGTGGATCGGCTGTCGCGCGACAAGCGCGGCCGCGATGTGGTCGAAGACGGCGACCAGCCAGGCGCCGCCGAGCATCAGCAGCAGTGCCGCAGCGGCGGTCGCCGCAGTCAATGCGCATGCTCCATGGCGGCGTGCGCCCCGTTCGGCTCGTCGTCGCCGCCTTCATCGGTCGCCTTCTCGCGCGGCGCGATGCCTCGCAACTGGTGCGGCGTGAAGCTGTTGACGACGAGCATGGCCTCGTTCCACTCCAACCCCGTCAGCAGCCCCGACAGTCTCGGCTTCGCTCCGGTCGTCGCGCCTTTCGGCTGCCCGGCGTCGTCGCCGAGCCAGGCGCACAGCCGTGAACGAATGTCGGTCTCCGCGCCTTCCAGTCGACACGCGCCAAGCCCGACCTGCAGGGCGGCAAAGGCGCCGCTGCGACGCACAGCAGCCCGAAGGGCTTCTATGTCGACGGCCCGCGCACAGTCATGGGCTGCGGCAGCACGACGGCAGCGTTCGGCGAGACCGTCGAGTTGAAGCAGGATGAGCATCCGCGCCGCGCTCCGCAGTCGGCTGGAGACGTCTTCGACAGTGCCGTTCGTGGGCCCGTAGGGAGTCCGGACCACCTGCGCATGCTGCACGACGTCGCCTTGCAACGCCAGCTCGAGCACCAGGCCGCACGGCCACGCCTGCAGATAGGGTCCGATCGTTACCGCCGTCTGGTCGAGTTGCAGGCCATCGCGGCCGTCCTCATCGGTCATGGCCATCGGACGACCGTAAGGAACTCCCCCCATCATGCCCTTGCCGCCCTTGCCGCCCTGGCCGTTGGGGCCCACGCCGCGCCACAGATTTGGCGGCTCGTCGGGCAGCAGGTCGGGTTCCTTCTTCAAGTGGCTGGCTCGCAGCTTCAAGACTTGTGGCAAGGCATCCTCGACCAGTGGCACCACGGTCGGTGACGCCAGCGTGTCGAACGGCTCGCTGCCCCACCACAGCGTCTTTCGGGGGCCAGGAATCTGGGCGTGAACGACCCTCAACGCCTGGCCGTCCTGGCTGCGGATCCTGCCGGCGACGAGCAGCACCTCGGCGTGGCGCGGGCTCGCGACCCAGGTAATCCGCGAATCGAGCGACAGGTCTTCCACCCGTTCGATGGCATCTCTACCGACCGCTGCGAAGATAGCGACGGGGGCGCCGGCCGCGAGCCGGTCGAGCCAGCCTATTGCCACCGGAACACGCCTTCGCGCCAGGCGTAGACGATGCCGACCGACAGGATGGCCAGGAACATTCCCATCTCCATCAATGCCTTGGCGCCCTCTTCGACGAACACGACGGCCCACGGGTACATGAACATCATCTCCATCTCGAAGGCGATGAAGAGCAGCACCATCGAGTAGTAGCGCACGTGAAAGCGCTGCCACGCGTGGGTTTTCATGGTGCCGCCGCCGAGAAACGGCGCGGCTTGTGGATTCGATACCGAAGCATCACCGCTCGGTCCGACCGCGAATTGCAGCACCAGGCCGGCGGCAAGGCTTGCGAATGCAACGAGCAGGAGCGCGAGCAGGCTGCTCAACTCAGCGTTTCGAGGATCGACGTGCCGCCATTATTTCGAGCGCAGGTACTTGATGAGTGCGAAAACCGCGAGGATGAGCACCGTGACGCCGAGCAGCCAGCCGACCGCCATCCCGCCCATTCCGTATCCGTCCATCATTCCGTTCATCATCGTCAACTCCTGTCAAAGGTTGCTTTGGCCATCAAGAAAGCGAGCGTATCTCGACATCACGCTCGTTGGAAGACATGGTCGAAGGACTCATCGAAGGTTCGTGTTCCACTCCTGCCGAAGTTGCCGCGAGATTCGCCTGGAGAAGATGTCCTGTGTCTCAGCTGCCAGAGCCCCATGTTCAACCTTGCCAGTGTGTTGAGTTGCCAATGTCATGACTGAGCCCGCCTCAGCATTTTCGGTGCCTGCCGGGCAACGCCTTGCGGCGCTGTCGCGTTGGGAGAACGAAGGTGGGGCACTGGAGCACGCGAATCTCGACGGGCTCGCCAGTCTCGGCGTGCCGCCGTTATCGAATACCGAGCTGGTTCAACTGCGTATCAGGGTGGTCGCGCTGGAGAATCTGCTGCTGGCGTTGCTGGCGGAGGGTCCCGCGGCTCAGACTACTCTCGCGAAGGAGATGGCGGCATACATCCTGCCCCGTGACGGGTATACCCCCCATCCCCTCACCATCCACGCCGCTCAGCAAATGCTTCACCTCGTCGAGCGAGCGTCGCGTTTCAGGCGCTCGGGGAAATAACCCCGCCGGGCCGGGTTCAGGCCCTCGGTTGCGCGACGTGCCGCAGTCCGGGTTGTGATGGATCGTGATGCCGCCGTCGCTCATGTCCGTCGGCCCGCCTCGTACCAGCCCTTGCTTTCGTTGACCAGCTTGACGACGAGCAGCATCACGGGAACTTCGATCAGCACGCCAACGACGGTCGCCAGGGCCGCGCCGGACTCGAACCCGAAAAGGCTGATTGCGGCTGCCACCGCCAGCTCGAAGAAGTTGCTCGCGCCGATCAGCGCCGAAGGGCAGGCGACGTCGTGCGATTCGCCCAGGCGCCGGTTCAGCCAATAGGCCAGGCCGGAGTTGAAGAACACCTGGATCAGGATCGGCACTGCGAGCATGGCGATCACCAGCGGCTGTTCGATGATGGCTTTGCCCTGAAACGCAAACAGCAGCACCAGCGTCGCAAGCAGCGCGGCGATCGACCACGGTCCGATCTTCGCCAGCACCTTGTCGAAAGCGGCCTGGCCGTGCCCGAGCAGGGCCTTGCGCCACAGCTGCGCGATCAGGACCGGGATCACGATGTACAGCACCACCGAGGTGATCAAGGTGTCCCAGGGTACGACGATCGACGACAGGCCGAGCAGCAGCGCGACGATGGGCGCGAAGGCGAACACCATGATCGTGTCGTTGAGAGCGACCTGCGACAGAGTGAAGAGCGGGTGACCGCCGGTGAGCCGGCTCCAGACGAAGACCATCGCCGTGCATGGCGCCGCGGCGAGCAGGATCAGGCCCGCGATGTAGCTGTCGGCCTGTCCGGCCGAAAGGTAGGGCGCGAACACGTGCCGGATGAAGATCCAGCCGAGGAGCGCCATCGAGAAGGGCTTGACGGCCCAGTTGATGAAGAGCGTGACGCCGATGCCGCGCCAGTGCCGCCTGACCTGCGACAGGGATGCGAAGTCGACCTTCAGCAGCATCGGGATGATCATCACCCAGATCAGCAGGCCCACCGGTAGGTTGACCTTCGCGATCTCCATGCGGCCGATGGCCTGGAACGGTCCGGGCAGCATCCGGCCGAGCGCGATGCCGACGACGATGCACAGGAACACCCAGACAGTGAGATAGCGCTCGAAGACGCTCATCGGCATCGGCATCGGCATCGGAATCGACGCAGGCGCGGACAGGGTGGTGGTCATGGATTGAGGCCGTGGGCGATTCAGCTACGACTGATTTCGACGAGCGTGGCCTGCAGCGCCTCGCGGTTCATCGTGAAGAGCGCAGGTGTTCAGCATTGCCTCCGCCGGCACGCGTGCGGGCGGGGTCGTGGGT
>JAYTYH010000439.1:0-3283 GCA_043742485.1 Rhizobacter sp. | reverse complement strand
GAGCGATCGCGGCCTCGAAGTCGGCCGCGCAGGCCGCGGCCTCGCCGAGCATGCCGAGAGCACGCCCTCGGTAGGCCAGGACGAGGGTCCGCGTGTCCGCCGTCAGTGCCGGTTGGGTGAGCAGATGCGTTGCCATGACCCGTGTCTCGCGGAACAGTCCGCGTCCGAACAGGACACGAAGCATCGGCTCTGCGGTTGCGTCGACCAGTTCGACGCGCGAATCGCGCCATAGCACCGCGGCCGCTTGCAGGTTCGGCAGATCCTGGCTCAACGCCAACTCGGCCTGCAGCTCCTCCGGTCCCTCGAGCAGGCCGCGCAGACGAATCAGCATGGCTGCGAAATGGCTCGCGAAGCGGCGCTCGACCTCTCGTGCCGCGCCGGCGCGAGCGGTCAGCTGCGCGCGCAGGAACTGGCGCACCAGCTCATGCATGCCACAGCGCCCATCGGCACGGCGCACGACCAGCGCCTTGTCGACCAAGGCGGAGAGCACCCGCAACGACGCACCCGCAACCGCTTGCGCCGACTCGTGGCTGAAGCCGCCGACGAACATCGACAGCGGTTCGAGCGCGCGTCGTTGCTCGCGGCTCAGCCGTTGCCACGACGTGCGCACGACCGCATCGAGGCTTCGCTGCCGCGGCGGCCGATTGCGATGGCGTGAGGTGGTTGCCGTCATCTCGACTTCGAGCGCCTGCGCCAGATCTGCGCAGGGTACCGTGCGCACCCAGGCCGACACGAGCTCGATCGCCAGCGGCAACCCCTCGACCAGACTGCAGATGCGCACGGCATGAGGCCATTCCGCCTGCGGCGAAAAGCCGAGGTAGGCCTGGCGGGCGCGCTGCATGAACAGCTCGACCGCGGGGAACTCGCCGCTCACGGGCGGGCGGGCGAGATCGGCGGCGGGAAAGGGCAGGCCGGGAACTTCGAAGACCCATTCCTCCTGCAGTCCCAGGACTTCGCGCGACGTGACCACGAGTCGGAGCGCCGGCGCGGCGATCAGCAGCGCGAGCAGGACGTCGGCGCCGCCCTCGCCGACGAGGTGCTCGAAGTTATCGAGGACGAGCAGCCGCTGCTGGCCGCTCAGCGCCGCCGACAGCGACACGACCGGATCGGCGCGAGGCGAGAGCTCGATGCCGAGGGCTCGGCCGATCGCGTGCGGCACGCGATCGGCCGTCGCTACTGCATCGAGTGCGACCCAGCTGGCGCCGAGCTCGAACCGAGCGGCCATCTGGTTGGCGAGCGCGAACGCGAGCCGCGACTTGCCGACGCCGCCCAGGGCGTGCAAGGTCAGCAGCCGACACGAAGGGTCGCCGAGCAATTGCTCGAGCGTCGCGAGCTCGTCGATGCGACCGACGAAGCTGGTGCCGGGAATCTCCGGTGCGTGCAGTACGGCGTCGAGCGCCGGCGCCGCGGCGCTCGACGCCGGCTGCTTCGACTTGCCGGACAGCGCGCCGGCGGCAATGGCCTCGCCCAAGGTGCGGGTCTCGGCGTCGGGGCCGCGGCCGAGCGACACGGCCAGCTCTCGCTGACACACCTCGAATTGGGACAGGGCGGCGTCACGCTGGCCGGCCTCGAAGTAGAGGCGCATGAGCCAGCGATGGGCCGCTTCTGCAGCGGGCTCCACGGCGAGCCAGCGGCGGGCGGTCGCCATGGCTGCCTCGCGACCGGAGGCGGCCTGAGCCGAGTCACGCCTGGCGCGCTCGTGATGGCGCGCGATCAGCCGGTCGAACACCGATTGCGCGACCTGGCGCAGCCGGATCCTTTCGCGATGCAGCCAGTCGTCGTATTCAGGGGCGGCGTCGAGCTCGAACCCCTTGAGGAGATCGCCGCGATAGAGGTCGGCGGCAAGGCTCAGGGAGTCGATGTCGTCGCTGCGGGCCAGTTCAGAAAAGCGTTGCGTGTCGAGTTCGATTGCGGCACTGCCCGGCTCGCGCAGGCCGATGCTTTCGCGCTCGATGGCCAGCAGTTCGGCGAGTGATGCGGGCAAGCGCTGCAGAGCGGTGCGCAGGCTGGTCCGGGCCGCCTCTGAATCGCCGCTCCAGAACAGCTGCGCCAGCTCGCGACGCGATTGCCGCTGCCCCGAATACGCCAAGTAATAGAACAGTCCGACCGCCTTCTTCGAGGCGCACGAGACCGGCCGGTCATCGACATGGATGCGCGGCTCGCCGAGCAAGGCAAGGGTCAGACGCTGCATGCCAAAGATTCTAGGCAGCGACTCGTCGCTGCGACCGTTCCGTGAGGCGCTGTCACGCGGCTGTCGCGGCGCGCTCACGCAGCGATTCATAGGATGGCTTCGTCGATCGGACATCCCTGCTCGGAGGCCCTATGAAGAAGCTCACATCCTGGTTCGTCGCCGCGTCCGCGAGTTTCCTTGTTGCGGCTTGCGGCGGTGGTGGCGACGCCACCGCGCCTCCGATTGGCGCGGGGCCGCCGGCCGAGACGGCGACCGTTGCCATCACCGTGGTCGACACCCTCGGCCGATTCGTCCCCGGCGCCACCGTCGCGTCGGGCTCGGCGAGTGCCAGCACGGACGGGGCCGGTCAGGCTTCGCTTGCCGTCGCCACCGGAGGCGAGCGAGTCGTTTCGGTCGTCAAGCCGGGCTTCGCCGAGCAGTTCAAGGTCGTCGACGTCGCAGCCGGGAACACGTCGACCGTGCCTTTGCAGGCGATGCTGATTGCGCGCGCTGCGCCGCAGACGATCGCCGCGGTCGAGGGCGGCGGCACGGCGACCGGCACGCGAGGAGTGAAGGTCACATTCACGCCGAACTCGCTCGTCAATGCCGCCGGGCAGGCGGTAACCGGGGCGATCCAGATGTCAATGACGCCGGTCGATGTTTCCGAAATCGACGTCGGTGCCTTTCCCGGCTTGTTCGAAGGCATTCCGACCGGTGCTGCGCGGCAGGCGATCGTCAGCGTCGGCACGAGCGAGCTGGTGCCCGAGCAAGGTGGGCAGAAGCTCAATCTCGCCGCCGGCAAGACGGCCGACATCGAGTTGCCGCTGTTCGTGAATCGCCGGCAGGACGGCACTGCGATCGCGGTCGGCGACGCCATTCCGCTGTGGTCGCTCGACACCGCGAGCGGCCTCTGGAAGCAGGAAGGCAGCGGCGTCGTAATCGTATCGGCCGCGTCACCCATCGGCCTGGCGCTGCGCGCGACGATCGCGCACTTTTCCTGGTGGAACGGAGACTTCGCTGCCCAGACCGCGACGGTCAACCTGACGGTCACCGTCACAGGCGTGACCCTGCCGCCCAACACCAATGCCAGCGTGAGCGGCGAAGTCGTCGCCG
>JAYTYH010000438.1:0-2773 GCA_043742485.1 Rhizobacter sp. | reverse complement strand
TCGCCTTGTGGGGGCGAATTCGGGCCCTAGGATCGCCAGCAACGCCACGGGAGGGAGCACGTCGTGAAACGGCCGGATGTCGGTCTCGACCTGGTGCTTGAACTCGGTCTCGGCGATCAGCATGCCGGCCACGAAGGCACCGAGCGCCAGCGAGAGCCCGGCGTGCTCGGTGAGCCAGGCCAGGCCAAGCGTGACGAGCAGCAGGTTGAGGATGAAGAGCTCGTCGCTCTTGCGGCGAACGACCAGCGTCAGCCACCAGCGCATGACGACCCGGCCGCCGACCATGAGCACGGTGAGCAGCACGGCGGCCTTCAGTGCCGCCAAGCCGAGCTCGCGCAGCAGCAATTCGGGCGTCGAACCGAGCGCCGGGATGAGTACCAGCAGCGGCACCACGGCCAGGTCCTGAAACAGAAGCACGGCCATGACGCGCCGGCCGTGTTCGCTCTCGAGCTCGAGGCGGTCGGACATCAGCTTGACAACGATGGCCGTCGAGCTCATCGCCAGTGCCGATCCGAGCGCGATGGCGCTCTGCCAGCCCAGGCCCCAGGAGCGACCGACCAGGGCCAGGCCCCAGGTGAGCGCCATGTTGCCGGCCACGGCTGCGAGCACGGTGAGCACGACCTGGCTGAGGCCGAGGCCGAAAACGAGCCGCCTCATGCTGCGCAGCCTGGGCAGGTTGAATTGGAGCCCGATGACGAACATCAGGAAGACGATGCCGAACTCGGCCAGGTAGGTGACGCCGGCCGGATCGCCGGCCAGGGCCATGGCATTCGGGCCGATGGCGACGCCGACGGCGAGGTAGCCGAGCATCGGCGGCAGTTTCGCGAGGCGGCACAGCACCACGCCGGCGACGGCGGCGACGAGGTAGAGCAGCGCCAGTTCGAGCGTCGAAGCCATGCCGTATGGGAGAGAGGCGAACCCTAGAATCGATCGATCGATCCTAATGGACGCATCTTTCACGCCGTGTCCGCTCCGACCCCCTTCGACCCTGCACGCGTTCTCGCGCTCGCACGCTCGACGCTCGACATCGAAGCCCGTGCGCTCGATGCGCTGAAGGCGCGCCAGGGCGACAGCTTCGTCGCCGCCGTGCGGGCGATGCTCGAGTGCAGCGGCCGCGTCGTCGTGATGGGCATGGGCAAGAGCGGTCACGTCGGTCGCAAGATCGCGGCGACGCTGGCGTCGACAGGTACGCCGGCCTTCTTCGTGCACCCCGGCGAGGCCAGCCACGGCGACCTCGGCATGGTCACGCCGGGCGACGTCGTGATCGCGATCTCGAACTCGGGCGAGAGCGAAGAGCTCGCTGCCATCGTGCCTGCGATCCGGCGCCTTGGTTGCACTCTCGTGGCCATGACCGGCGGCGCCGCGAGCAGCCTGGCGCGCCACGCCGACATCGTGATCTCGAGCGCCGTCGATCAGGAAGCCTGCCCGCTCAATCTGGCGCCGACCGCGAGCACCACCGCGCAGATGGCGCTTGGCGACGCGCTCGCCGTCGCCCTGCTCGACGCCCGCGGCTTTCGCGAAGAAGACTTCGCGCGCTCGCATCCCGGCGGCAGCCTCGGGCGCAAGCTGCTCATGCACGTCGCCGATCTGATGCGCAGCGGCAGCGCCGTGCCCCGCGTCGGTACCGCGACGCTGATGGCCGACATGCTGCACGAGATGACCGACAAGGGCCTCGGCTTCGCGGCCGTGGTCGGCGATGACGGTGCCGTCGCCGGCATCTTCACCGACGGCGACCTGCGACGCCTCATCGAGACCGGCGCCGACCTGCGCGCCCGCACCGCCGGCGAGGTGATGCACGCCGCGCCCAGGCTCATCCGCGCCGACGCGCTCGCCGTCGACGCCGCCGGCCTGATGGAGCGCCACCGCGTCACCGGCCTGCTCGTCGTCGACGCCGAAGGCCGGCTCGCCGGTGCCATCAACACCAACGACCTCATGCGCGCGAAGGTGATTTGATTGGATGAGACCCCCACGCTCCCTGCCGTCACTGCCCTCCGAGGGGGCGCGGCCGGCCTCGGGACGGCCCGGCGCCCGGCCGGCCCTGCGCTGGACACGCCCGCGCTGACGTTCGACGCCGAGCTGCTGCTGGCGGCGCGCGGCCCCGGCGCCGGCATCGGTGCGGCGATCTTCGACGTCGATGGTGTCCTCACCGATGGCCGTCTCTACATCGGCGAGCACGGTGAAGTCTTCAAGGCCTTCTCGACGCTCGACGGCCACGGCCTGAAACTGCTCGTGCAGGCCGGCATCGTGCCGATCGTCGTCACCGGGCGCGACTCGCCGGCGGTGCGGCGCCGCGTCGCCGAGCTCGGCCTGCCCCATGCGGCCTATGGCGTCGCCGACAAGCTGCCCGTCGCCACGGCGCTGCTCGGCCAGGTCGGCCTGGGCTGGGACCGCGTTGCCGTCATGGGTGACGACTGGCCGGACCGGCCAATGATGCAGCGCGCCGCCTTTGCATGCGCCCCAGCCAACGCGCACATCGAGGTGAAGGCGGTGGCGCACTACGTCACGTCAGCGGTCGGCGGCCACGGCGCAGCGCGTGAGTTCTGCGACCTGCTGCTCGTCGCCTCCGGCCGCTACGCCGATCTGCTGCGCGGGCCGCTGCCGACTCTCGATGGCGCAAACTGACTCGGGCAGCGCTGCCGAGAACGCGGCCTTCGAAGACGACGACGAGGTCGACCTCAGCTTCGCCGGCCCGGAGCCAGTCGCGGCGGTGTCGTGGCCGTGGCGCCTGCTCGACCTCAGCACCGCCTATCTGCCGCTGGCAATGATGGGTGTG
>JAYTYH010000437.1:0-1696 GCA_043742485.1 Rhizobacter sp. | reverse complement strand
CAGCACGCCCATCGCGCTCATGCCGGCGACCGAAGCTGCCGCCGTCTGGATGTAGTTGGCGCCGTGCCTGCCTTCGGCGCCGTAGCCGATCGTCACCGTTGAGCCGAGCAGGCCGGCGAGGACCTGGCCGCCGACGAAGAAGCCGAGCGAGAAGTTCATGTACGACGCCGTCACGCCGCCGAGCGGGCCCAGGATGAAGACCCCCAGGAACAGCAGCAGAACGTGGTACTTCCAGGTGTCGATCGCGGGCAGCCAGCGCCAGCGCGGCACCGCCGGCGAAGTCGAGGCGGAGGACGGCGGCGGCGGAGAGAGAGTTGCGCTCATGTCGTGGAAGCAGCGGTGGTGGCCACCGGGCGGCGCGCCGGTGAAGGGAGGTTGAGCAGGTTACCGGCCAGGATCAGCACGGCGCCGAGCACGGTGAAGATATCGATGACCTCCGCGTAGACGAGCCACCCGGCCAGGGCGCTGAGCGGCACGCGCAGGAAGTCCATGGGCAGGATCGTGGTCGCATCTGCGTGCTGAAGCGCGCGCGTCATGCAGTAATGCGAGTAGGTACCGCAGATTGCGATGACAGCGATCCACGGCCACACCGCTGCGGTGGGGGCGCGCCAGACCCAGATCGCCGGCACGATGCCGATCGCCGACTGCATGATCAGCATCCAGAAGATGATGGCCGCGGCGCTCTCGGTGCGCGTCAGCGACTTGACCATGATCACTGAGACGGCGAAGCCGAGCGCGGCGGCAAGCGCGACGAGCTGGCCCGGGTCGAGGTGGCCGGCGTCGGGTCGCACGATGATCGCGACGCCGACCAGGCCGAGCGCGATCGCGCCGACGCGCGGCACGTTCATCCGCTCGCCGAGGAACGAGACGGCGAGGATCGCGGTCCAGATCGGCATCGTGAACTCGATCGCCACGACCTGTGCGATCGGGATCATCGTCAGAGCCAGGAACCAGCCGAACTGGGCTGCGTAGTGCACCGAGTTGCGGGCGACGTGGAGGCCGGCGCGGCGGGTGCGCATGGCGGCAAGACCGCCGGCGGCGCGGATCAACGGGATGAGAAGCAACAGGCCGAGCAGCGAACGCATCTCCATGATCTGGAAGACATGCAGGGTTCTCGTGGCCTCGCGCCCGGCGACGACCATGACCAGCATCGCCACGAGCCAGCCCGACATCCAGACAACGGCTTTGCGGATCGACGGTTGGACGGGCGCTGCGGGCACGGCAGGATTGAAGCACGGCCCGCCCGTGCACCGCGCCCGCCTGCCCTGGCGGGGCCGGCAACCGTCCGTCGGCCAGGCCGGATTTTCCCCGCGTTCGCGGGATGCCGGATCGCCATCGGCTTCATACATTCGTGCCCTCACTGCGCCGACCACGGCGCATGCACTGGACAACACATGAAGAAGCTCGCTGTTTCCCTGGTTGCCGCCCTTTGCGCCCTCGGCGCGACGACCGCCGTCCACGCCGACGCCGTCACCTTCCCTGGTTACGCGCACGGCTCGCAGAACGTGACCTTCACGGTGCCCAATGCCACTCACACCGGAAACACCACGGGCACGGCCGGCGCAGGCGGCCTCCTAACCAGCCTGAACGGCGGCCCGTCTTTCACCAGCTACTGCGTCGATCTGTACCAGGACATCGGCTTCAATACGGCCTACAGCGACTACAGCGTCGCCGCACCCGGCGCGCACAATTTTGC
>JAYTYH010000436.1:0-7119 GCA_043742485.1 Rhizobacter sp. | reverse complement strand
ACGGCATCACCTGCGGCGAGCCGATGGGCTACCCCGGCGGCACCAACATGTTGAAGGTCGTGCGCGTCGGCTGACGCCGTGCGGCGCCGGCGCGGCGATCAGTCGATCTTGAGCGCGATGCCGGTGACGAACCGGGTCTCGCCCCAGGCCGAGTCGGCAGCGCCGTCGAAGTGTTGCGTCATGCCGAAATCGAGGTGCAGCAGCCGCGTCAGCGAGATCGACACGCCGGTGTCGAGACTGGCTCGCGCGCTGTCGCCGCTGCGCAGGCCGGGAGCGAACGAGAGCCGCTCCCAGAGCCAGGTGCGTCCGCCCCAGCGATGGCGCGACGACTGGGTCAGCAGCAGGGTGACGCGCTCGGCGGCGGTGTCGGTCACGGTGCGTGACCAGAGCGCCTTGCCGCCGATGCGCCAGACGCTGTCGCCGCGGACCATGGCAGCGTCGCCGCCGAGATGGATGGCGCGCGCCACTGCCATGGTGCCCGACGACAAGCGGGCTCCGCCGTCGAAGCCGTAGCCGATGCGGCCGTCGGCCGGAGCGGTCGCCGACTCGCCGAAGCCCAGCGCCGGCAGCATCGCGAGCAGGCATGCGCCGAAGGTTCTGCAAGCCGGTGTCATCGCGCTTTCCCGTGCAGCGATCCGCGATCCACGATCACCGATGCTGCCCGGTCATTGTGTCGAGCGCAGCCTCGCCGGGAGAAGTTTCTCGCCCCGGCTGCGTGACGGAAATCGCGGCCGCGAGCGTGCTCGCCCCGCGCCCCCTCCCGATGGTCCGGCGACGGGCCCTCGGGCATCATCGAACGGTGCCACTTCGTGCCTCGCCCTGAACACCGCGCCGCCAGCCGCGCGCGTGGCCGACCTCCTTCTCGCGATCGACTGCGGCACGCAGAGCGTGCGTGCCCTGCTGTTCGATGCCGCCGGCACGCTCGCCGCCAAGGCGCAGGTGCCGCTCGACGGTTACCGCACGCCCGAGCCCGGCTGGGTCGAGCACGACGCCGAAGCCTTCTGGACCGCCACCGCGCAGGCCTGCCGGCAGCTCTGGCGCGAGCGTCCCGAGCTGCGCGACGCCGTGCGCTCGGTCGCGGTGACCTCGCAGCGCGGCACCGTGATGCCGATCGGCGCCGGCGGCAGCGCGCTGGCGCCCGCCATCACCTGGCTCGACCCGCGCCGCGCCGGTCGCGTGCCGGCGTTGCATCCGCTCTGGCGCGTCGCCTTTCGCGTAGCCGGTGTCGCCGCCACGGTCCGCTACTTCCAGCGCGAGGCCGAGATCAACTGGTGGGCCGAGCAGCGGCCCGCGATGTGGGCCGAGGTCGACAAGGTGCTGCTGGTCTCGGGCCTGCTGAACTGGAAGCTGACCGGCCGCTTCGTCGACTCGGTCGGAGCCCAGGTCGGCTATCTGCCGTTCGACTTCAAGCGTCATCGCTGGGCCGGTGCCCGCGACTGGAAATGGCAGGCGCTGGCGATCCGGCGCGAGCAGCTGCCCGAGCTGCGGCCGGTGGGCTCGATCCTCGGTGAGGTCAGCGCCGAAGCCGCCGCCGCCACCGGCATTCCGCGTGGCCTGCCGGTGGTGGCGGCCGCGGCCGACAAGGCCTGCGAGGCGCTCGGCTCCGGCTGCATCGAGGCCCACGTGGGCGCGCTCTCGTACGGCAGCACGGCGACGATCGCGATGTGCACGCGCCGCTACGTCGAGCCATTGGCCTTCGTGCCGCCGTACCCGGCGGCGCTGCCCGGGCACTACGCCTGCGAGGTGCAGATCTACCGCGGCTACTGGATGGTGCGCTGGTTCAAGGAGCAGTTCGGCGACCGCGAAGCGCTGGCCGCGGGCGCTGCCGGAGTGACGCCGGAAGCGCTCTTCGACGACCTCGTGGCCGCCGTGCCGCCGGGCGCGATGGGCCTGATGCTGCAGCCGTACTGGGCGCCCGGGCTGCGCCACCCGGGCCTCGACGCCAAGGGCGCGATCGTCGGCTTCGGCAGCGTCCACACCCGGGCCCACGTCTATCGCGCCATCCTCGAAGGCCTGGCCTATGGCCTGCGCGACGGCCGCGAGCGAATCGAGAGGAAGACCGGCACGCGCCTGACCGAAGTGCGCGTTTCCGGTGGCGGCGCGCAGTCGGACGCGGCGCTGCAGATCACGGCCGACATCTTCGGCCTGCCGGCGAGCCGGCCGCATACCCACGAGACCTCGGGGCTCGGCGCCGCCATCTGCAGCGCGGTGGCGCTCGGCCTGCACCCCGACTTCGCGACGGCGGTGAGCCGCATGACCCGCAGCGCGCGCACCTTCGAGCCGGTGCGCGCGCAGGCCGAGCTCTATGACCAGCTCTATCGCCAGGTCTATCGCCGCATGTATTCGCAGCTGGCGCCGCTCTACGCGAGCCTGCGCCGCATCACCGGCTACCCGCCGCCCGACTGAGGACGCCGACCCGGCGTGGGCGCGACAATGCCGCCGATGAATTCCGGCCTCAGCCTCGACGACGTCCGCGCCGCTGCGCTTCGCCTCGACGGCGAAGTCACGCGCACGCCGTGCCTGTGCTCGCGGACGCTCGCCCAGATCGCCGGCTGCGACATCTTCCTGAAGTTCGAGAACCTGCAGTTCACGGCCTCGTTCAAGGAGCGCGGCGCCCTCAACAAGATGGCCCAGCTTACCGACCGCGAGCGCGCCGGCGGCGTGCTCGCGGTCTCGGCCGGCAACCATGCGCAGGCGGTCGCGTATCACGCCGAGCGCATGGGCATCGCCGCCACGATCGTGATGCCGCGCTTCGCCTCGAGCGTCAAGGTCGAGAACACGCGCGGCTTCGGCGCCGAAGTCGTACTCCAGGGCGACACTTTCGAAGACGCCCGCGTCGCCGGCCTGGCGCTGGCCACCGAGCGCGGCCTCACGGTGGTGCATCCCTTCGACGACCTCGCCGTCGTCGCCGGTCAGGGCACGGTGGCGCTCGAGATGCTCGAGCAGCAGCCGGAGATCGACACCCTCGTCGTCGCCATCGGCGGCGGCGGGCTGATCGCCGGCATGGCGACGGCGGCCAAGGCGTTGCGGCCCGAGCTGCGCGTCATCGGCGTGCAGACCGAGCGCTTCCCGGCGGCCTGGAACGCGATGCACGGCCAGAGCCGCGAGAGCCGGCAGGCGACGATCGCCGACGGCATCGGCGTCAAGTCGCCGGGCGCGATCACGCTGCCGATCATCAAGCGCCTCGTCGACGACGTCGTGCTCGTCTCCGAAGACGACATCGAGCAGGCCATCCTGATGCTGCTCGAGATCGAGAAGACGGTGGTCGAGGGCGCTGGCGCCGTCGGCCTCGCCGCGGTGCTGAAGGAGCGCGAGCGCTTCGCCGGCCGCAAGGTCGGGCTGGTGCTCTGCGGCGGCAACATCGAGCCGCTGGTGCTGGCCGAGATCATCGAGCGCGGCATGGTCAAGTCGGGCCGGCTGGCACGCCTGCGCGTCGATGTGCGCGACGTGCCCGGCGCGCTCGCCGATGTCGCCACGCTGCTCGGCCAGCTCGGCGCCAACATCGATGAGGTCCAGCACCAGCGGGCTTTCAGCTCGCTCTCGGTCGAGCGCGTCCAGATCGAGGTCGTCGTGCAGACGCGCGGCAAGGCCCACATCGAGAAGATCCTCGCCGCAATGCGCGCCACCGGCTACGACGTCGAGCGCGTCGGCTGAATCGGCATCGTTCGATCCGAACCATCCGGTCCACGTCATTGCCCATGCGCCGCCGCGTCCTCTTGTTGTCCACGGCCGCCGCGCCGTTCCTTGGAGCTCCGCTCATGGCCGCCGACTTCAGCTCGGAGCGGCGCGTTCGCGACGACCTCGCCCGTATCGCCACCATCGACAAGGCGGGTCCGAAGCTCAACGCCGTCATCGAACTCAACCCCGACGCGATCGCGATCGCGATGGCGCTCGACGCCGAGCGCCGCGCCGGCAAGGTCCGCGGGCCGATGCACGGCCTCACCGTGCTGCTGAAGGACAACATCGCCACCGCCGACCGCATGAGCACGAGCGCCGGTTCGCTGGCGCTCGACGGCGTGCGCGCCAGCCGCGACGCCCACATCGTGGCCCGCCTGCGCCAAGCCGGGGCAGTGATCCTCGGCAAGACCAACCTCAGCGAGTGGGCCAACATCCGCTCGACGCGGTCGACCAGCGGCTGGAGCGGGCGCGGCGGCCTGACGAAGAACCCGTACGCGCTCGACCGCAACACCAGCGGCTCGAGCTCGGGCAGCGCCGCCGCCGTCGCCGCCGGCCTCGCGACTTTCGCGGTCGGCACCGAGACCGACGGCTCGATCGTCTCGCCGGCGTCGATCTGCGGCCTCGTCGGCCTCAAGCCCACCGTCGGCCGCCTGAGCCGCAGCGGCATCGTGCCGATCTCGCACAGCCAGGACACACCCGGGCCGATGGCGCGCAGCGTCGCCGACGCGGCCATGCTCTACGCCGCCATGCTCGGCCGCGACCGCGATGACGCCGCCATGGCCACAGCGCCCGCCGACGACGAGCCGCGCGGCCCGGCCGCCATCGCCTTGCCGGCCGATGCCCTCAAGGGCGCGCGCCTCGGCGTCGCCCGCGCCTTCTTCACCGGCTTCGACGAGGTCGACGCGCTGATCGAGCGCGCCATCGCCGACTGCAAACGCCTCGGCGCCGAGATCGTCGACCCGGTCGATCTGCCCCAGCCCGGCTATGGCGAGACCGAGTTGAAGGTGCTGCTCTACGAGCTGAAGGCCGACCTGCCGAAGTACCTCGCCGCCTACGCCCCCGATGCGAAGGTGAAGACGCTCGCCGACGTCATCGCCTTCAACCGCGCCCACCGCGAGCGCGAGATGGCCTGGTTCGGCCAGGAGCTGTTCGAGAAGGCCGAGGCGCTCGGCGGCCTCGACGCCAAGGAGTACCTCGGCGCCCTTGCCGAGTGCCGCAAAGGCGCCCGCGACGGCCTCGAACGCGTCCTGAAGGCGGATCGCCTCGACGCCCTGATCGCTCCCACCGGCGGCCCGGCCTGGCTCACCGACCCGGTCAACGGCGACCACTCCGGCATGAGCTTCTCGTCGCCGGCGGCGGTGGCCGGCACGCCGCACCTCACGGTGCCGGCCGGCTTCGTGCGCGGCCTGCCGATCGGCCTCTCGTTCGTGGGCGCGGCCTGGAGCGAGGCGCGCCTGCTCGCGCTCGGCCACGCCTACGAGCAAGCCACCCTGCATCGCCGGCCGCCGACGTTCATGACCAGGAGCGTGGGCTATTGAACCGATGATGGTCGACGAGGCCTGGGCACGGCCCAGCGTGCGCGTGCGCATCGCCATGGCGGCGCTTGCGGTCGTGGCGGCCCTGCTGATCGTCGCCGTCGTCAGCGTCGTCTGGAAGTCGGGCGCCGCGATCCGGTCGGCGACGCAGGCCGCAGCGCCGTCGATGCCGATGAAGCCCATGAAGACGATCGCGCCGGGGTCGGTCGAGGTCTCGCTGATACCGGCGCCGCCGCCGAAGCCGGCGCGGCCCGCAAGCGGCACCGGCGCTTCGAACTAGGATCGGTTTTCGACGCCGCCTGCGCGGCTTTCAGTTTCATTGAGGGGCGCACCGATGGGCACCGTACACGCCGCATTCACGAAGGTCGCCGCCGGCCGGGGCGACGCCGAGTTCCTGCGCGTCGAGTCGGTCACCGCCGCCGCCTACGGCATCGACGCCGGGCCGCGCAGCTGGCGCGAGGTCGCCGCCGAGGTCGAGCGGCTGCGGCTGGCCTACGTGCAGGCCGGCTACGGCCACGGCCACCGCGTCGGCCTGCTTCTCGAGAACCGGCCGGCCTTCTTCACGCATTGGCTGGCACTCAACGCCATCGGCGCCAGCGCCGTGCCCATCCATGCCGACATGCGGCACCTCGAATGGGTCCACCTGATCGGCCAGACCGAGATGTGCCTGGCCGTGACCTTGCCCGAGCGCGAGGCCGACCTGCGCTCGGCTGCGTCGCAAGCCCACGTCCCGATGCACACGATCCGCCCCGAGGTGCCCGGTCGCATTCCGCCGCCGCGCATGGCAGCGCGGCGGGCCAAGGTGGAGATCGACCGTGGCAGTGAGTGCGCCGTGCTCTACACCGCCGGCGCGAGCGGCCGGCCGAAAGGCTGCCGGCTCTCCAACGGCTATTTCCTGCGCGCCGGCGAGTGGACCCTCGGCCTCGGCGACCTCGCCACGGTGCGGGCCGATGTCGAGCGCGTCATCACGCCGCTGCCGCTCAGCCACATGAACGCGATGGCGTTCTCGTCGATGGCCGTGATCCTCTCCGGAGGCTGCCTGATCCAGCTCGACCGCTTCCATCCGTCGACGTGGTGGCGGAGCGTGCGCGAGAGCCGGGCCACGATCGCGCACACCCTCGGCGCCATGCCGACGCTGCTGCTGGCGGCGCCGCCTGGCGAGGCCGACCGCGAGCACGCGCTGCGCTTCGCCGTCGGCGCCGGCGTCGACCGGCGCGACCACGCCGCCTTCGAGGAGCGCTTCGGCGTGCCGCTGCTCGAAGCCTGGTCCATGACCGAGACCGGCGCCGCCGCCTGCATCATGGCCAACCGCGAGCCGAGGCACGTCGGCACCAACTGCTTCGGCCGCGCCGAGTCGTTCGTCGAGACCCGCATCGTCGACGACCAGGGCGCCGACGCCGCCGCCGACGAGCCCGGTGAGTTGCGCGTGCGGGCTGCCGGCGACGACCCGCGGCGCGACTTCTTCCTCGGCTACCTGAAAGACGACGAGGCCACCGAAGCGGCCTGGGCCGGCGGCTGGTTCCACAGCGGCGACGTCGTCTCCCGCAGCGCCGAGGGCGACTTCCATTTCGTCGATCGCAAGAAGAGCCTCATCCACCGCGGCCGCAAGGTCGTCTCGCCGGTCGAGGTCGAGAGCGTGCTGGCGCGCCACCCGGCCGTGGCGAGCTGCGCCGTCGCCGCCACGCCCGACCCGGTGCGCGGCGAGGAGGTGCTCGCCTTCGTCGTGCTGCGCCCGGCGCGCGCTGCGCCGGCGCCCGAGCACATCGCCGCCAGCATCGTCGCCCACGCGCTCGAGCGGCTGCCGTACTACAAGGTGCCGGGCTACGTCGCCTTCGTCGAGGCCCTGCCGGTCACGCTCGCGCAGAAGATCCAGCGCGCCGAGCTGCGCGAACTCGCGAAAACGCTG
>JAYTYH010000435.1:0-6544 GCA_043742485.1 Rhizobacter sp. | reverse complement strand
GAGACGAAGTCGCCGGGCTGGACTTCCAGCTCGCCGATGTCGTTCTTGAATTCTTCGATCGGAACATAGGCTTCGGACTTCAGGCCGGCGTTGACCACGACGAAGTTGTGTTCGACGCGGACGACTTCGGCGGTGATGACTTCACCACTGCGCATCTCCGCTTTCTTGAGCGACTCTTCGAACATCGCTGCGAAGGAATCGGGCGCGAAAGGCTCGGGTGAAGATGTGGCGACTTGGGCTTGCGGCATGTGCTTGTATTTCCGGTGCGGCCGCCAGGAGAGGCCGCGGGTCAGGTTGAAAAACCGTCGCTTCGATGTGCCGTGCGGCACGAGGCGGGAAAGCGGCGGGCTCGGCGGGTCTCAAACCCGTCGACCTTCAGACCGGCGATCGGTCGAAAGGCCTGCGTTGCTGCCAGGCTTCGAGCACCCATTCCACCGAGGCTTCGATGGAGAGAGCCGAGTTGTCCAGCATCAACGCACCTTCGGCTGGCTGCAAGGGCGACGCGGCGCGATTCTTGTCGCGTTCGTCACGGGCCTCGAGGTCAGCGCGAAGACCATCGATATTAGCGGAAAACCCCCTCGATTCCAACTGCCGGTGCCGGCGTGACGCCCGTTGGGACGCTCCCGCCGTGAGGAAAACCTTGAGTTCGGCGCCGGGGAAAACGACGCTGCCCATGTCGCGCCCGTCGGCGACCAGGCCGGGCAGGCGACGGAACGCGAGCTGCAGGCCGAGCACGGCCGCGCGCACGCGCGGGAACGCCGAGATCTTCGACGCGAGCGCGCCGACGTGCTCGAGCCGGAGTGTCTCGGTCACGTCGCGGCCGCCCAACAGCGCGCGATCGCCTTCGAACCGGAGGTCCATGGCCAGCGCGGCGGATTCGAGCGAGGCTTCGTCATCGACGGCGATGCCTGCCGTGAAGGATGCGATGGCGGCGGCGCGGTAGACGGCTCCGGAGTCAAGGAGCACGTAGCCGAGCGAGGCGGCGACGGCGCTCGCCAGCGTGCCTTTGCCAGATGCGGTCGGGCCGTCGATGGCGAGCACCGGGATCGACGCGATCTCGGCCTTCGAAGCAGCAAAGAGGGATTCGAAGTAGTCGGGCCAGGTCTTGCCGACGCAGCGTGGGTCGTGGATCCTCGTCGGCACCGCGAGCGCAGCGCCAGCGGCCCCGTTGAAGGCCGCGAGCGACATCGCCATCGCCATGCGGTGGTCGTCGTAGGTGTCGATGGCGGCGGCACGCCAGACACGCGGCGGCGTGATGACGATGAAGTCGGTGCCTTCTTCCACGCCGGCGCCGACCTTGCGCAGCTCGGTGGCCATGGCGGCGAGGCGATCGGTTTCCTTGACGCGCCAGCTGGCGATGTTCGTGAGGCGCGACGGGCCGTCCGCGAAGAGGGCAAGGACGGCCAGGGTCATCGCCGCGTCGGGGATGTCGTTGCAGTCGCGATCGATGGCTGCCAGCGGAAACCGGCCGCGGCCCGCTTCGAGCCAGTTCGGGCCGGCGGAGATCCTGGCGCCCATGGCCCGCACCGCATCGACGAAGGCGAAGTCGCCCTGGATCGACGCAGTGCCGACGCCTTCGATGCGCAGAGGTTCGCCGCGCGCGGCGATGGCGGCGGCGGCGATGAAGTACGACGCCGACGACGCGTCGCCCTCGACGACGAAGGTCCCCGGCGAGCGCAGCGTCGAGCGCGCCGGCACGCGAAAGCGCTGCCAGCCATCGCGTTCGATCTCGACGCCGAAAGTCGAGAGCAGGCGAAGCGTGATCTCGATGTAGGGCCTGGAGATGAGCTCGCCGTCGACTTCGACGACGGCTTCGTCCGCCGCAGCGCGCAAGGGCAGTGCGAGCAGCAGCGCGGTCAGGAACTGGCTCGAGACGTCGCCGCGCACGCGGATCGAGGCGCTGTCGCCATGGACCTTGGCCGAGCCGTGAAGCACCAGCGGCGGGAAGCCTTCGCGCTCGAGGTAGTCGATGCGGCAGCCAAGCGTGCGCAAGGCGTCGACGAGGTCGCGGATCGGGCGCTCGTGCATGCGTGCCGTGCCGCGCAGCTCGAAGCGGTCGCCTTTGGCGGCGCACATCGCCAGCGCTGCTGTCAGTGGCCGCATCGCGGTGCCGGCGTTGCCGAGGAACAGCGATGCGCCTCGAACCGAAGGCGCGCCGCCGATGCCCCCGACGATGAGCCGGGGACCGTCGTGCGTGATGCTGCAGCCGAGCGCCGCCAGCGCGTCGAGCATGACGCGGGTGTCGTCGGACTGCAGGAGGCCTTCGATCACGGTGGTGCCCTGCGCAAAGCCGGCCAGCAACAGTGCCCGGTTCGAGATGCTCTTCGAGCCTGGCACGCGCAAGGTGCCGCCGATGCCGGTCAGTGGAGGGATGTCGAGGAAACGCGTCGTGTACATGGCACTCGGTGCGCGTGGCGCCCTCGGGTCAGCGGTGCGTGTGCGGCGTCGCCGAGTTCATCTGCCAGCCACTGCGGGCGTCGCTGGCGCTGCGGATGAGCGCCTCGAGCGCCTCGGTGTTGCCGGTCTTGATGACGTGCTCCATGGCGTCGAGGGTGTGCCGGAAATGCTGCGTCTGCTTCAGGATCTCTTCACGGTTGGCCATCAGGATGTCGGTCCACACTTCGGGATTGCTGGCGGCGATGCGCGTGAAGTCGCGAAAGCCCGGGCCGCCGAGCGACAGGTAGTCGCGCCCCGCGGTCTGCCGCGACACCGAGTTGAAGTAAGCGAAGGCAAGGATGTGCGGCAGGTGGCTGACAGCGGCGAACGCGGCGTCGTGGTTCTCGGGCGTCATGCGCAGCACTTGCGCGCCGATGGCGGCCCAGGTGTCGGTGGCCTTCTGGACCAGCTCGGGAGAAGTCTTGGGCAGCGGCGTCAGGATGACCTGCCGGCCCTGGAACAGCGCTGCGTCGGCGTGGGCCACGCCGGAGACCTCCTTGCCGGCGATCGGGTGGGCCGGAACGAACGAGGCGATGCGGTCCTTCAGCACGCGCCGAGCGGCATCGACGACGTCGCGCTTGGTCGAGCCGACGTCCATCAGCAGCGCGCCAGGCTCGACGAGATGGCGGATCGCCTTGAACGTCGCTTCGGTCGCCGAGACCGGCACCGCGATGAGGACGATGTCGGAGCCGGAGACCGCGAGCAGGGCCGATTCCGCGGCCGTGTCGATGACGCCGAGCCGCCGTGCCTGCTCGGTGGTTGAAGGTGACTTGCTGTAGCCGATGACGCGGCGGACCAGCCCGGCGCGCTTCAGAGCCAGCGCGAACGAGCCGCCAATGAGGCCGCAGCCGATGACACCGAGTTGGTCGAACATCAGGAAAGCCGCATCAGTGGGAGTCGACCGGATAGGTACCGAGCATCTTGAAGAAGGCGCAGGTCTCGCGCAGCTCCTGCAGCGCGAGCGCCACGTTGGGCTGTTCGGGATGGCCTTCGAGATCGACGTAGAAGTAGTACTCCCACTGCCCGGAGCGAGCCGGCCGCGACTCGAAGCGCGTCATGGACACGCCGTGCGCCTTCAGCGGCTGCAGCATGTCGTGAACGGCGCCCGGCTTGTTCGCCACCGAGACCACCAGGCTGGTGCAGTCGTGGCCCGACGCCTTCGGTTGCGGATGCGTGCCCGGGTGCGCGACGATCGCGAAGCGCGTGCGGTTGTGGGCGTCGTCCTGAATCGCCGGCGCCACCACGAAGAGGCCGTATTCGCTCGCTGCGCGCTCGCTCGCCAAGCCGGCCAGCGTGTCGTTGAGGCCGGCCAGCCGGGCACCTTCGGCGTTGCTCGCCACCGGCCGGCGCTCGGCGTTCGGCAGGTGGTGGCTGAGCCAGGCGTGGCACTGCGCCAGAGCCTGCGGATGGGCACACACGGCCGTGATGCCGTCGAGCGAATCGCTTTTGCGCAGCAGGTTGTGACGGACGTAGAGGCTGGTCTCGCCGACGATGGTGAGCGGCGTCGTCAGGAAGAGATCGAGCGAGCGCGTGACCACCCCTTCGCTCGAGTTCTCGACCGGCACGACGCCGAAGTCGGCGGCGCCGGCGCTCGTGGCGTGGAAAACCTCGTCGGCGTTCGCGCACGGCAGCTTTACGATCGACGAGCCGAAGTAGCCGAGCGCGGCCAGCTCGCTGAAGGTGCCGGCGGGACCGAGGTAGGCCACGCGCGTCGGCGTCTCGAGGCCGCGGCAGGCCGACATGATCTCGCGCCAGATCGGTGCCACGCTGCTCGCCGGCAAGGGCCCGGCATTGACCGCCTTGAGACCGTCGATGACGGCGGCTTCGCGCTCGGGGCGAAAGGCAGGCGAGCCCTCGGCGCGCTTGATCTCGCCGATCGCCATCGCAACGCCGGCGCGCTCGTTCAGGAGCGCGAGCAGGCGCCCGTCGATGGCGTCGATGCGGACGCGCAGTGAGGGCAGATTGCCTGCGGGCGGCGAGTCGGTCGACATCGGATCGGGGCGAGGAGACTATTTCGGCGCCGGCTTCGTCGACACCGCCGGCCGTGTCGACTGCGCGCCCGAAGCTGGCGTCGACGTCGGCGCCGCATTGGCCGAGGCGGGCGGCAGCCCGAGCACGACGCGGATGCGGCCATCGAGTGCCTGCACCTTCGGGTCGACCACAGGGCGGGCGTCGGTGAGCACTTTCTGGATGAACGCGTTGCGCATGTCGGGACCGAGAGCCTGGTACTTTTTGTTGGCAGCCGATTCGAGCCAGGCGACGAGCTGCTTGAGCTCGTCTTCGCTCATCTTTTCCTCGAGTACGACGCCGATCGTCGAAGGCGCCAGTTTCAGCGCCCGCTCGCGCACCAGGGGATAGGCCTCGTCGACATATTTCCTGACCTCGGCTTCGATCGCCTTGCCGATCTCCTGGCGCTTTTCGACCGGAACCTGGCGCTGGATGGCTAGGCCGGCCTCTTGCATCATCTGCGCCGCCGGCCGCTCGACGATGCCCCGCGACACGTTCTCGAGCTCGGCCTGCTGAGCCACCAGGACGCGTTGCACGAGTTCTTTCTTGGTCGCTCCCTGGGCGCTGGCCGGAAGAGCGCTGGCGAAGCCGAGCGCGACTGCGCAACACAGAACGACGGTGCGATGGATCATGGTGCGTCTCCCTCGGGGGCGGGCTCGGCGCCGGGGTCGGCGCTGGTATTCGAGTTGGTGTCCGCGTTCATGTCCGTGACGGCGTCGTTCTCGACGATGCGTTGCAGGCCGATCAGCTTGGCGCCGTCATCGAGCGCCATGAGCGTCACGCCTTGGGTGGCCCGGCCGAGCTCGCGGATCTCGGCGACGCGGGTGCGCACCAGCACGCCGCTGTCGGTGATGAGCATGATCTCGTCGTCGGCCCGAACCAGCGTCGCGGCCACGACCTTGCCGTTGCGTCCCGACTGCTGGATCGCGATCATTCCCTTCGTGCCGCGGCCATGGCGCGTGTACTCGGCGATGCCGGTGCGCTTGCCGTAGCCGTTCTCGGTAGCCGTCAGAACGCTTTGTGATTCGTCTTCGGCCACCAGCATCGCGATCACGCCCTGTGTCGGCTCGAGCGCCATGCCGCGCACACCGCGGGCGTTGCGGCCCATGGCGCGAACATCCTGCTCGTCGAAGCGGACGGCCTTGCCGCCGTCGCTGAAGAGCATCACGTCGTGGCTGCCATCCGTGAGGGCGGCGCCGATTAGGAAATCGCCCGGGTCGAGGTCGACGGCGATGATGCCGGCCTTCCTCGGATTGCTGAACTCGTCGAGGCTGGTCTTCTTGACCACGCCTTGCGCCGTCGCCATGAAGATGTAGTGATCGGCGGGAAAGCTGCGAAAGCCGTCGGTCAGGGGCAGTACGACATTGACCTTTTCGCCGGCCTGCAGGGGGAACATGTTGACGATCGGCCGGCCGCGCGCATTGCGCGACCCTTGCGGCACCTCCCACACCTTGAGCCAGTACACGCGCCCCAGCGTCGTGAAGCACAGGATGTAGTCGTGCGTGTTGGCGATGAAGAGCTGCTCGACCCAGTCGTCTTCCTTGTTCTGCGTCGCCTGCTTGCCACGACCGCCGCGCCTCTGGGCCCGGTACTCGGACAGCGCCTGGCTTTTGACGTAGCCGGTGTGCGAAAGCGTCACCACCATGTCGGTCGGCGTGATCAGGTCTTCGGTGCCGAGGTCGAAGGCGTTGTGCTCGATGAAGCTGCGGCGTGCGCCGAGCTTGGTCTGGCCGAACTCCTGCTTGATGGCGGCGAGCTCGTCGCCGATGATCGTCGTCACCCGCGCCGGCGTCGCCAGGATGCCGAGCAGGTCGGCGATCTGCGTCATCACGTCGCGATACTCACCGAGGATCTTGTCCTGCTCGAGGCCGGTGAGGCGCTGCAGGCGCATCTGCAGGATCTCGCCGGCCTGGTCGTCGGAGAGCCGATAACGGCCGTCGGCCTGCAAGCCGAAGTTGGGCGACAGGCCCTCGGGCCGATACGCCTCGCGGCCGCCGGTCGACTCGCTGCCGACACGCGCCAGCATCTCGCGCACCATCGATGAGTCCCAGCTCTTGCTCATCAGCGCGCTCTTGGCGACCGGAGGCGTCGGCGATGCCTT
>JAYTYH010000434.1:0-5538 GCA_043742485.1 Rhizobacter sp. | reverse complement strand
TGGCGAGATCGCCGGGCAGATCCTCGTGTAGCGCGGCCAGCGTCTCGAGCGCGAGGTAAGGATGCACGGCCTCGGCGCCGTAACCTGCCAGCACCGCGAAGTGATGCACCTCGCGCGCCGAACCGGTCTCCACGACCAGACCGACCGTCGTGCGGAGGCCGGCGCGCACCAGATGCTGGTGCACGGCGGAGAGCGCCAGCGCCGCAGGCAACGAGACCTGCTCGCGGGTGAGGCGACGGTCGCTGATGACGAGGATGTTGTGGCCGCTCTTCAGCGCATCGACGCTCTCCGCGCAGAGCGACGCCAGCTTGGCCTCGATGCCCTCGGCGCCCCATGCCAGCGGGTAGGTGATGTCGAGCTCGTAGCTCTTGAACTTGGCGCTGGTGTGGCCGGAGATCGAGCGCAGCCGCGCCATGTCGGCAAAGCCGAGGATCGGCTGCGAGACCTCGAGCCGCATCGGCGGGTTGACGGCGTTGATGTCGAGCAGGTCGGGCTTGGGGCCGATGAACGACACCAGCGACATCACGATCGCCTCGCGGATCGGATCGATCGGCGGGTTGGTGACCTGCGCGAACAGCTGCTTGAAGTAGTGATAGAGCGGCTTGTTCCGGTCGGACAGCACGGCCAGGGGCGAGTCGTTGCCCATCGAGCCGATGCCTTCCTCGCCGGCCTGCGCCATCGGGCTCATCAGGAACTTGATGTCTTCCTGGGTGTAGCCGAAGGCCTGCTGGCGATCGAGCAGGGTCTCGGCGAAGGCCGGCGCCACGGTGCTGACGGGCAGGTCTTCGAGCTTGATGCGGACGCTGTCGACCCATTGCCGGTACGGCTTGGCCGAAGCGAACTGGTTCTTCAGCTCCTCGTCGTCGACGATGCGGCCCTGCTCGAAATCGATCAGGAACATCTTGCCCGGCTGCAGGCGCCACTTCTTGACGATGCGGTTCTCGGCGATCGGCAGCACGCCGGTCTCGGACGCCATCACGACGAGGCCGTCGTCGGTGACGATGTAGCGTGCCGGCCGCAGGCCGTTGCGGTCGAGCGTGGCGCCGATCTGGCGGCCGTCGGTGAAGACCATCGCTGCCGGGCCGTCCCACGGCTCCATCATCGCCGCGTGATATTCGTAGAAGGCGCGGCGACGCGCGTCCATCGCGGTGTGCTGCTCCCAGGCTTCGGGAATCATCATCATCACGGCGTGCGCGAGCGAGTAGCCGCTCATCGTCAGCAGTTCGAGCGCGTTGTCGAAGGTGGCGGTGTCGCTCTGGCCTTCGAACGTGATCGGGTACAGCTTTTGCAAGTCGGCACCGAGCACCGGCGACTTCATCACGCCCTCACGCGCCCGCATCCAGTTGAAGTTGCCCTTGACGGTGTTGATCTCGCCGTTGTGCGCGACCATCCGATATGGATGCGCCAACGGCCATTCCGGAAAGGTGTTGGTCGAGAAGCGCTGATGGACGAGCGCGAGCGCCGAGGTAAGCCGCGGGTCGGCCAGGTCCTTGTAGTACTGGCCGACCTGCGTCGCGAGCAGCAGTCCCTTGTAGATGATCGTGCGGCAACTCATGCTCGGCACGTAGTACTCGCGGCTGTGCGTGAGCTGCAGCGCCTGGATCGCGCTCGACGCCGTCTTCCTGATGACATAGAGCTTGCGCTCGAGGGCGTCGGGCACGATCACGTCGGGGCCGCGGCCGATGAAGATCTGACGCAGCACCGGCTCCTTGGCGCGCACCGCCGGCGACATCGGCATCTCGGCATCGACCGGTACGTCTCTCCAGCCGAGCACGACCTGGCCTTCAGCCTTGACCGCGCGCTCGAGTTCCTGGGTGCAGGCCAGCCGCGACGCGTGTTCCTTCGGCAGGAACACCATGCCGACGCCGTATTCGCCGGGTGCGGGCAGAACGATGCCCTGTACCGCCATCTCGGCCCGGTAGAACTCGTCGGGAATCTGGATCAGGATGCCGGCACCGTCCCCCATCAACGCATCGGCACCGACGGCGCCGCGATGGTCGAGGTTCTCGAGGATCTTCAAGCCCTGCTCGACGATCGCGTGCGACTTGTGACCCGCGATGTGGGCCACGAAACCGACTCCGCAGGCGTCGTGCTCGTGGCCGGGCGCGTAGAGACCGGAGGCGGCCGCCTCCGCGGTCTCCTCGCAGGATGCCGGACGCGGCGAGGCCGCGGATCCTGCTTCGTAGTCACTCATGTCGCTCAACTCCCAATCTGGGGATGAAGAATACCGCAGTGCAGCATTCAACGAGATCGTCCGGTGCGGGCCCGACGCCCGCTGCCAGGCGCGGCTTGTCACCGCCTGCCCGCTCCTAGTAGCCGCGCGATGCAGCGCTGTTGTTGCGGTCGGCGGGCTTGAAGTCGACCTCGATCGTCATCTGGCTCTTCACGGGCCGCAAGCCGACGAGGGCTGGCTCGAATCGGGCCTTCAGGAAGGCCGCACGTGCCGCGGCGTCAAAGATGCCGGTCGGGTTCGAGCCCAGCACGTCGACCCGATCGACGTGACCGTGCGCGTCGATGAAAACCTGGAGCCTGACCGTGCCGGCGCGAAGCTCCGCGGCCACGGGATATTCGGGTGCGATCTCCTCGATCGGCGTCGCAGAGCGAGTCAGGCTGGCGCCGAAGAGGTATCCCGCGAGCGGCGACGACGCCGATTCGGCGGCAGCCTCGGCGATGCTGGGCGCAACCAGCGCCGAAAGCGGCTCGGCTCGGGCCGGCCCTTCTGGCAGCGCCGGGTTGGTGACCGGTGGCCTGGTCTCCGGGGCGACGAAGCCCGTGCCGGCCGTCACCGGCCGGGTCGCCTCCGCTTCCGGCACGTGCATCTGAACCGCGGCGATGCTTCGCGTCTGCAGAACGGGCGGCCGCGAAAGCGCAGGCTGCGCACCGTCGATGCCGGAGTTCCACCTGACCAGCAGCAGCACGCCGTTCAAAAGGATCGAAAGGGCAAGAGCCAGCGCGGCCGTGGTCACCCTCTTGCCGCCGGGGTGAAAGAAGGGCGTCGGTCGCAGCGCGCCCTCATCCATCACGACCGCACTCGCCGCGATCAGCGCACCACTTCGCGCCAGCTGATGCGCTTGCTCGGCCCGCCCGCACCGCCGCCCAGCGACGGCTGGCCGGTGGTCGTGTCGGTGAAGCGAAGCTCGCCGATCACCTGGCCGTTCGGCAGCCGGATCACCGCGAAGCCGACGATGAGACCCTGGCTGTAGCGCTGCGACACCGCGCCGATGTTGCCCGGTACGACCAATCCCGACTTGTAGTCGAGCTGATTGAACCAGCTGTGGCCCTGCGGATTGCAGATGTAGCTGCTGTCCGGCACGTTGCTGGCCACCGCCAGGTTGCCGAGCTGCAGCTTGAGGTCGACGTTGACCCGCTCCCCCGACTCTGGAAGGTCGACGACCCAGCCGCTCGCCGAGCCGCACTGCGCCGTCGTGCCCGTGCAGGCGATGCTGCGCGTGGTGCCCACGGTGGTGAACGCCAGCGGCGCCAGCACCGAGCGCAGGTTGGAGTACGACGGCGAGACCGTGCCGACCATCGGATCGACGACGCCGTAGATCGACTGCTGCTGCGTATCGGTGATGTCGGTCGCGCCGAGGAATCGCCCGGTGCCCACGAAGATCATCGTCTTGCCGCCGATCTCGCCGATCTCCGGTTTCACGGTGATCGGTTGCGGCGTCGAGGCGCTGTCTTTGGCGGTGCCGACGAGCCTGGCCTCGCGGCCGGTCGGTGCGATGTTGTCGTTGATGTCGAAGCGCCAGATGTTGCCGAGCAGGTCGGTGCCGTAGGCGCGCAGGGCGGTGTTGTCGGTGTTGACGCTGTCGACGTAGTTGTTGATCTGCGCCAGCCCGCTCGGCGTCGTCGCATCGCCGACACCGGTGGAGATCTTGTACTTGATCGTGCCGGTCCAGGCGTCGAGCACGTACAGGAAGCCCTGACCGTCGCCGCCGTTGGAAGCGCCGTTGACGTTGTTGTAGCCCGACGTGAGCAGGACGACCCAGGTGCCGCTGGCGGTCAGCTTCGTGATCACCGGCTGGCCGAACGACAGGCCGATGTTGCAGTCGCCCGTGTTGCCGGCCGCGGCGGTGGCCGTGACGAGGTCGCTCGGGCAGGCACCCGGCGTCGGCTTGAATTCCCAACGCGCCGCCGGTGCGGCCGGGTCGGTGACGTCGAGCGCGTAGAAGCCCTTGCCGCCGGCGTTGAAGCCGCCGACGAGCAGCGTCTTCCAGTTCGACCCGGCCTTGATGTCGCTGACGACAGGCGCCGCATCCACGAAGTAGCGGTGGTTGGCGCTGTAGTTACCGTCGGCCAGCTTGTTCAGGTTGGGCAGCATCGCGCTCGGGATCACGGCCCAGGCTTCGGTACCCGCCAGCGTACCGGTCGTCTCCGCGTGGAACGCGTGCAGCATGCCGTCGTTCGCCGCAACGTAGATCATGGCGGCGCGACCCACGTTGGCGTTCTTGAAGGTGCCGTAGTCGAGGTCCGAATACGAAGCGAACGGCGCCTGCACGAAGACCGGCTGGCCGCCCACGATGTCGCCGAGCACGTTCTGCCGTTTGCGGTAGAGCTTGCCCGCCACACCGGCCTGGAAGTCTTCGTACTGCCGCTGGCCGCGCAGGAAGTTGATCAGATTGCTGCCCGCCGCCGCCGAGCGCTGGTCAGGCGTTCCGAAGGTGCCGTCGCTCATGCTCGGGTATTGGCTGAGCAACGAGATCGGCAGCGCGCCGAAGTTGGCCAGTTCCGTCGCGTTCAGGTCGTCGGGCAGCGTGCCCGCGGGATTGCCGCTGGCATCGCAATAGCTCGTGCCCGATGTGAAGTTGGCGAGGTTGTTCGACTTGGTGCCGTCGGTGCGGATGAGGTAGATGTTGCGCGAATCGCAGCTGTCCTTCGCCTTGTCGCTCAGCTTCACCGCCGCGCTCCAGAACGGCGAGCTCTGGTCGATCGCCCCCGTCGCGAGGTTGATCGGGAACGCGGCGACGTCGCCGTCCCAGAACGTGGTGCGGTACGACGCCAGGTAGGCGAAGTTGTTGCCGACCGTCGGCGTCAGCGTCGATGTGCCCGGGCCTGAGCCGGCCCGTGTTCTCGTCCCGATGTTGTAGAGCGCGTTGGCGATGCCATTGATCACCGAACGCGGGTCGGTGGCGTTGAAGTACTGGCCACGGCCGTTGACGGCGGCATGCCAGAAGTCGTCGATCGACTTCGGATCGTTCCAAAGCCTCTTGTCGTTGCCGTAGTTGTCCGGCGTCGACGTGACCAGCGCCGGATCCGGCCAGAGCGGCCAGTTCTTGACGCCGGTACGGATGTCGGCAAAGTCGCCGGTGGTGGCGGTCTTGTAGTCCTGCTTGTACTGCAGCGTTCCCGAGATCCCGAGCGCGATGCTGAACGTGGTCATGTGCTGCCAGTGACGGCGATCGTCTTCCGGACCGTTGCCCACGGACGGCACACCTTTGCCCGCGGCCTCGTCGTCGTAGCCTTTCGCGAAGCCCCAGACCGCTTGCGGCCGCAGGTCGGTGATGTAGTAGTACTGGGCCACGTCGGCCAGCGAGT
>JAYTYH010000433.1:0-2715 GCA_043742485.1 Rhizobacter sp. | reverse complement strand
AAGTCGGCATAGGGCCGAGCTCGTCGACTTCGGCTCCATGCACCAACGCCGGAGCGGTTGGGACACGCGAGCATCGCGACTACCAAGATCTACGACCAGCGGAAGACGCGGCCAGAGGACAGCCCGACGTTCAAGGTGGCCTACTCGGGGGCGTATCGGAGCGGGCTTGGACCGCCGTCAAGGTATGTCGAAGAACGCTCCAACGGCCTCATTAAAAAAGGTCGGATTGATACGGGCGCTTGGATGCCCCGCCTTCGGAATCGTCACTCGCCTGGCGCTAGAGAGGCACTGGGCTTGCTCATCCAGCGCGCGCTTGTAACGCGGCGTCGTGAACTCGCCTTGCACGAGTAAGACCGGTACTTTGAGGCTGGCGAATTCGGCACAGCTAATGTCTGGCGCGGCGACCATGCCGATGCCGACGATGGTCCAAGCGTTCTCTCGAACTGTCGTCTTCACCTGCTCGGGCAATTTGCCCCAGACGCCAGGCCCGTTGATGTTGTCGACCGCGTAGCTGAGGCCGCCTTCGATGTCGCCAGCGTCGAAGTAGACGGCCGTTTCTTTCGAGCGCTTCGTGTTGATGCTGCTTGGGTTGGCGCTCGCGTCGTCACCGGAGATTAGCCCCCCTTCGTCAAGCACCAGCTTCTTGACAAGCTCAGGGTGCGCCAGCGCGGTCTGGTAGGCCGGGCCGCCACCGTAGGACCATCCGACGAGATAGACAGGCGTGCCGATCGACTCGATGAAGGCGGCGAGGTCCTTCGCGTTCTGCTGCACGCTGAAGTCGTCGCTCTTGCCATTCCATTTCTCGGGATAGAAGTGGCGAAAGCTTACGGCGACCACATGAAAGCGCGTCGACCACGCGTCCATTTGCGGTTGCCAGTAGCGGTAGTCCGTCAGTACTCCGTGCACTAGGACGATCGTGGGCCCCGAACCCTTCTCGGAATAGGTCAAGGGATAGCCGTTGATCACCCGCGTCTTGGCGTCCGGCGGGATCGGCCAAGAAGGTGAAGCGGGGCTTGTTTGACATCCACCAAACGAGACCAAGAGAGGAGCCAAGAGGCACGCCAGACCACGAAAACTTGTCTTCATTGGCCCAATCCGAAACAAGTGGACTTGAATGCTGCGCTCTTCCATTTGAAAGAGCAACACTGCGTGACAACCCGTCGTCATCGAACGGTCAGTCGCCTCTCGCTGGTATTGGCCACGCTCGCTCGCCGTGTCGAGCAATGTAACGTCCTCTAAATGGCACGGACGCGCGGAGCACTTGGTGTGAACTGATGCGTCTTTCGCGCGCCGCGGCGCTGGGGATCAAATCTTTCCCATGCGATGGACCGGATCGCAGTGCCTCAAAGTCGTACCGGCAGCGGTGGATGCTCTGGTTGTTCAGTTTTGCAGCAGCAAGTACAAGTTTGTATTTGCGTTGGTGCCAGTGACCGGGTCGGCGAACAACCCGAGGCGTCTTTCTCTCCCATGGGCGACCGCCAGCCC
This sequence comes from Rhizobacter sp., assembly GCA_043742485.1. GTDB lineage: Bacteria > Pseudomonadota > Gammaproteobacteria > Burkholderiales > Burkholderiaceae_C > Schlegelella_A. The sequence goes on along the minus strand of JAYTYH010000433.1, from coordinate 1,230 downwards.
ATTGACGCGTGTGACTTTGGTCGCGCTCCTGTGCCCGCCGGCGACACGCGGTCGGATGGCCGGTTCGGCCGGCCTCCCCCGAACCGGGGGTAGGGGCCAAGCTGCTCCAGGCCTCATCCCACCCACCGGACCCTTCGAACATGAACAAGAACTCGTGCCTTCGCCGCCTGCCGTCAAGCCGTTGCACCGTGCCGCTCTTCACCCTCACTCTGCTTAGCACTGCACTGATAGCCGCGTGCGGCGGAGGCGGCGGCACCACCACCACCGCCGACGCGAACGTTCCGGTCGCGGGCGCGCCGGCTTCGGGCGGAACCGGCACGGGCACGGTCACGGGCTTCGGTTCGATCATCATCGACGGCGTTCACTACGACGACCGCCGCGTCGTCATTTCGGTCGACACCGCGGCGAGCGCGCCCGATGCCGCCGCCTCGGGCAGCGCCGTCGACATCAAGCTCGGCCAGCACGTCGAGGTGTCGTTCACCGGCACCGAAGGCAACAGCACCGCCACCAAGGTAGCGGTCTCGGCCGAGATCATCGGCAAGGTCACGGCGGTGGCGCCGGTGCTCGTGGTGGCGGGGCAGACGATCGCCATCAACACCGACGCTGCCGTCGGCCCCGTGACAGTGTTCGAGGGCTACACCTCGGCGGCCGACATCGTCGTGAACGACCGCATCGAGGTGCATGGCCTGCCGCTCGCCGCGGGCTCGGTGCAGGCTACGCGCATCGAGCGCCGCCCGGCCGCCGAAGCCTGGCTGCGCATCTCGGGCAACGTCGCCACGCTGGCCGCCGATGGCAGCAGCTTCGCGCTCGGCGGCGAGACCATCCGCGTCGATGCCAACACCAAACTTATGCCGCCTGGCGCCACTCTCGCCAACGGCCAACGCATAGCAGTGTGGAGCAGCGGCGCGGCGGTGGGCAACACTGTCACGGCGAGCATCGTGCGCATCCACAAGAGCAGCGCCGTCGAAGCGACCGACGCACGATTGGCCGGCGCCGTCACCGACTGCACCGCCGCCTGCGCCGCGAGCTTCAAGGTCGGCGGCATCGCCATCGACGCGTCGGCCGCCGAGTTTGTGAACGGCGCCAAGGCCGATCTCGTCAACGGCAAGTGGGTCGAGCTGCGCGGCACGCTGGATCTCGCGACCGGCGCCATCAAGGCCAGCCGCGTCACGCTGCGCCGGCCCGAGGCGACCGTGACCGACGTGTCGCTCAAAGGTGCGATCGCCGACT
>JAYTYH010000432.1:0-5914 GCA_043742485.1 Rhizobacter sp. | reverse complement strand
CCTCTCGACCTTCGCCTCGAGCGTGCCGACCATCCTCTACGCGACGCTGCTCGCCGGCCAGTACAAGACGCCGGCGATCTACGCCGAAGTGAAAGCGGTGTTCACCAACACGGCGCCGGTCGATGCCTACCGCGGCGCCGGCCGGCCGGAGGCGACCTACGTGGTCGAGCGCATCGTCGAGCAGTGCGCGCGCGACATGAAGATGGACCCGACCGCCATCCGCCGCCAGAACTTCATCACCGAGTTCCCGTACGCAACGCCGGTCGGCCTGACCTACGACGTCGGCAACTACGCAGCCCACCTCGACAAGGCGATGGCGATGGCCGACGTCGCCGGCTACCCGGCCAGGAAGGCGGCGTCGGAGGCGAAGGGCCGCAAGCGCGGCCTCGGCTACTCCTGCTATATCGAGGCCTGCGGCCTGGCGCCGTCCAACATCGCCGGCGCGCTCGGGGCGCGAGCGGGCCTGTTCGAAGCCGGCGAGGTGCGTGTCCATCCGACCGGCACGGTGACGGTGTTCACCGGCTCGCACAGCCACGGCCAGGGCCACGAGACCACCTTCGCGCAGGTCGTCGCGGCCCGCCTCGGCATCCCGATCGAGAACGTCGAGATCGTCCACGGCGACACCGGCCGGGTGCCGTTCGGCATGGGCACCTACGGCAGCCGATCGCTGTCGGTCGGCGGCACGGCGATCGTGAAGGCGGTCGACAAGATCATCGCCAAGGGCAAGAAGATCGCGGCCCATCTGCTCGAAGCGGCCGACACCGACATCGAGTTCGAGAACGGCGAATTCAAGGTCGCCGGCACCGACAGGAAAGTGCCCTGGGGCTCCGTCACGCTGACGGCCTACGTGCCGCACAACTATCCGCTCGACAAGCTCGAGCCGGGCCTGAACGAGAACGCGTTCTACGACCCGACCAACTTCACCTATCCGTCGGGCAGCTACGTGTGCGAAGTCGAGGTCGATCCCGACACCGGCGTCGTCAAGATCGAGAAGTTCACCGCCGTCGACGACTTCGGCAACATCGTCAATCCGATGATCGTCGAGGGCCAGATCCACGGCGGCGTCGCCCAGGGCCTGGGCCAGGCCATGATGGAAGCCTGCGCCTACGACGTCGACTCGGGCCAGCTCATCACCGGGTCGTACATGGACTACGCGATGCCGCGCGCGATGGACCTGCCGAACATCCAGGTCTCGAACACGGTCACGCCGTGCAGCCACAACCCGCTCGGCGTCAAGGGCTGCGGCGAAGCCGGCGCGATCGGCTCGCCGCCGGCTTACATCAACGCCCTGACCGACGCCCTCGGCGTTGTCGACCTGGCGATGCCGGCAACGCCGGAGCGCGTCTGGCGCGCGGCGCACGGCCTCACGGCCATCTGAAGCGAACGAGGAACCCACATGTACGCATTCGAATACCAGCGGCCGACCAGCCGCGATGCCGCCAAGGCCGCGGCCACCGGCGCCGACACGCGCTACCTGGGCGGCGGCCAGAGCCTCATCCAGGCGATGCGGTTGCGCCTGTCGCAGTCGGAGCGGCTCGTCGACCTCGGCGCCGTCGCCGATCTCAAGGGCATCAAGGTCGATGGCGGCAACGTCGTGATCGGCGCGATGTCGACGCATGCCGCCGTCGCGTCGAACGCCGACGTCAAGCGGCTGCTGCCGGCGCTGGCCGAGCTTGCCGAGGGCATCGGTGACCCGATGGTGCGCAACATGGGCACGATCGGCGGCTCGATCGCCAACGCCGATCCGGCGGCCTGCTACCCGACGGCGGTGCTGGCCCTCGGCGCCACCATCCACACCGACCGTCGCATGATCAAGGGCGACGATTTCTTCACCGGCCTCTACGAGACCGCGCTGCAACCCGGCGAGCTCATCACGGCGGTGAGCTTTCCTTCGGTGCAGAAGGCGGCCTACGTCAAGTACAAGCAGCAGGCCTCGCGCTTCGCGCTCGTCGGCGTCTTCGTGGCGAAGGGTGCCGGCGGAGTCCGCGTCGCCGTCACCGGCGTCAAGGGCCACGTGTTCCGCGCCACGCAGATCGAGGAAGCGCTGACGAAGAGCTTCACGCCCGAAGTCGCCAAGGCGGTGAAGATGCCGGTCACCGGCATCAATGCCGACCTGCACGGCTCGGCCGAGTACCGTGCCGCGATGATCAGCGTGATGGCGTCGCGCGCGGTGGCAGCAGCGCTCGCACGTTGAACCTCCCGAAGTCGTTCTGGCCGACCGCGATGTCATCCTAAGTGCAGCCAAGGATCGCGTCGGCGCCGTCGAGATCCTTGGCTTCGCTCACGACGACGGCTGCGGCGAAAATCGATCCGTGAACTCGCCTGCTCCGCCTGCGCCGCCAGCCGTGCCGCCATCGCTCTCCTCCGTCGACGACGTCGTCGCTCTCCTCGCGACCGAGAACTACGTCGCCGACCGTCGCCTCGCGACCTCCGTCTTCCTGGCGCTGACGCTGAAGCGCCCGCTCTTTGTCGAGGGCGAGCCCGGCGTCGGCAAGACCGAGCTGGCCAAGGCTCTGGCGCGTGCGCTCGGTGCGCTGCTGCTGCGCGTGCAATGCTACGAAGGCCTCGACGTCGCGCAGACGGCGTACGAGTGGAACGTGGCCCGGCAGATGATGGAGATCCGTCTCGCCGAGGCCGCCCACGACGTCGCCGATCCGGCCGCCCGCGCGCGCCTGCAGAAGAGCCTCTACGCGCGCGACATGCTCATCGAGCGGCCCTTGCTTCAGGCGCTCACGCAGCAGCGCTCCCCCGTGCTCCTGATCGACGAGCTCGATCGCGCCGACGAGCCCTTCGACGCCTTTCTGCTCGAGGTGTTGGCCGAGAACCAGCTCACGATTCCCGAGCTCGGCACGGTGAGGGCCGAGCCCGGCGCGCTGCCGATCGTCGTCGTCACCAGCAACCGCACGCGCGAGATCCACGACGCGCTCAAGCGGCGCTGCCTGTACCACTGGGTCGACTACCCCGATGCCGCTCGCGAGATCGAGATCGTGCGCATTCGTGCGCCGGGCGCGAGCGAGCGGCTGACGGCGCAAGTGGTGGCCTTCGTGCAGCGCATGCGCACGCTCGACCTCTTCAAGGCGCCCGGCATCGCCGAGACGATCGACTGGACCAACGCCCTGGTGGCTCTGAACGCGATGAGCCTGGCGCCCGACGACGTGCGCGACACGCTCGGCGTGCTGCTCAAGCACCGCGACGACATCGCCCGCATGCAGAGCGGTGAAGTCACGAAGCTGCTCGCCGAGCTGCAGTCGGCGGCCGGGCGCGCGCCGCTGGCCGGCGCGGCCGATGCTCGCTGACAACGTCGTCCACTTCGCGCGCATCCTGCGTGGCGCCGGCATGGCCGTGGGCCCGGACCGCGTGCTGGCCGCGCTCGAGGCGATCGAGGCCGTGGGCCTCGGCCGCCGCGACGACGTGCACGCCGCGCTTGCCGCCGTGATGCTCGACCGCCACGAGCAGCAGCCGCTGTTCGACGCCGCCTTCGCCACCTTCTGGCGCGACCCGAAGCTGCTCGAGCAGATGATGGCGCTGTTGCTGCCGAAGATCGCTGGCCGCGGCGACCGCGAGCGAGACAAGCGGAGCAATCGCCTCGCCGAGGCGCTGGCAGCGCCGCCGCGCGCCGATGCCGCGCCGCCGCCGCGCGACAACACGCGCGAAGAGGTTGAGTTCGAGACCGCGTTCACGTGGTCGGACCGCGAGCGCCTGCAGCGCGCCGATTTCGAATCGATGACGGCCGACGAGTTCGCGCTCGCCAAGCAACTCGCCGAAGAGGTGCCGCTGCCGTTCGCACCGGTGCGGCGCCGCCGCCATGCGGCAGGCAGCCGTGGCCGCATCGACCTGCGGGCAACGATGCTGGCGATGGCGCGCCAACCGCACACCTTGCTGCCGCGCTTCAGCGCGCCGCGCCGCGAGCTGCCACCGATCGTCGTGCTGCTCGACATCTCGGGCTCGATGGACCGTTACGCGCGGCTCATGCTGCACTACGTGCATGGCTTGACGCGCCGCCACCTCAAGGTTCACACGCTGACTTTCGGCACCCGCCTGACCAACATCACGCGGGCCCTGCGCAACCGCGATCCCGACGAGGCGATGGCGCTTGCCGAGGCGGCGGTGCAGGACTGGAAAGGCGGCACGCGCATCGCCTCGTGTCTCGACGAGTTCAACCACGTCTGGGCCCGGCGGCTGCTCGGTGGCAACGCCGCCGTGCTGCTCGTGACCGACGGTCTCGACCGCGACGAGCACGGCGATCTCACGCGCGCCGCAAAGCAACTGCGCCTGTTCGCGCCCCAGATCGTCTGGCTCAATCCGCTGCTGCGCTTCGACGGTTTCGAGCCGCGCGCCGCCGGCGTGCGCGCACTGCTGCCGAACGTCGACCGCTTCCTGCCGGTGCATAACCTCGCGAGCCTCGCCGACCTTGCCGCGTCGTTGAAGTCGGCGCCGCCGCCTCGGCGCGGCAGATAGCGGCGCGGCGCGGAGAATAGAGCAATGGAACTGCAAGGCGAACGACTGATCCCCGCCCCGGTCGAGACGACCTGGGCCGCGCTCAACGACCCCGACGTACTCAAGGCCTGCATCGCCGGTTGCGAGTCGCTCGAGCGCAGTGGCGACGACGCGTTCGTCGCCGTCGTGGCCTTGAAGGTCGGCCCGGTCAGCGCCCGCTTCAAGGGCAACCTGAAGATGACCGACGTGCACGCGCCGACCGGCTACACCATCAACTTCGACGGCCAGGGCGGTGTCGCCGGTTTCGGCAAGGGCTTGGCCGTGGTCACGCTGAGCCCGGAAGGCGTGGCGACCAGGCTGGCTTACAGCGCCAAGGCCACCGTCGGCGGCAAGATGGCGCAGATCGGCTCGCGCCTGATCGACGCCACTGCCGCCAAGATCACCGAAGATTTCTTCAAGGCCTTCGAGGCCTACGTGCAGGCGAGTGCACCGGCCGAATCGATCGCCGCGGCGGCCGCGGCCGCCGCAGCCACCGCGCTCAAGCCGGCCGCCGTGGCGCCGCCGCGGCTGGCCGAGTCCGCTGGCCCGCTCGGCTGGGCACTGGCGGTGATCGTCCTGGCGGTCACCGCCTTCTTCGTCCTGCGCTGACGCACGCTCCGACCGACAGACACTCGATTCGTTCGAGAGAAAGACCGCCATGTTCGCTCCCGCCCTGATGACCGGCCAACGCATCCTCGTGACTGGCGGTGGCACCGGCCTTGGCCGCTCGATGGCCGAGAAGTTCCTCGCTCTCGGTGCCGACGTCGCCATCTGCGGCCGCCGCAAGTCGGTGTGCGACGAGACCGCCGAAGCCTGGCGTGCGCAGTATCCCGAGGCGCGCATCGACACCTTCGGCGTCGACATCCGCGTCGCCCAGGCAGTCGAGGAGATGGTCGAGTCGCTGTGGGCCACGGGCGGGTTGACCGGGCTCGTCAACAACGCCGCCGGCAACTTCATCGCGCCCACCGAGAGCCTGTCGCCGCGCGCTTTCGACGCGATCGCCAACATCGTCTTCCACGGCACCTTCTACGTCACGCAGGCTGTCGGCAAGCGCTGGGTCGAGTCGGCGAAGTCGGGCGCGTGGCAGCCGGGCCAGCCCTATCGCAACGTCATGAGCATCATCGTCACGTGGGTCGACAACGGCTCGCCGTTCGTGGTGCCGTCAGCGATGAGCAAGGCCGGCATCGAGGTGATGACGAAGTCGCTCGCCGTCGAGTGGGCGCGCCACGGCATCCGCCTCAACGCCGTCGGCCCCGGCGAGATCCCGACCGAGGGCATGAGCAAGCGCCTCAACCCAGGCGAGGAGCCGGGTGCGCGCAGCAAGAAGACCAATCCGATGGCGCGCGAGGGCCGCATGAGCGAGCTGCAGAACCTGGCCTCGTTCCTGATGGCACCCGGCCAGTGCGACTGGCTCACTGGCCAGAGCATCATGATGGAC
>JAYTYH010000431.1:0-1851 GCA_043742485.1 Rhizobacter sp. | reverse complement strand
CTGGTGGCCGGCACCACCGGCTCGGGCAAGTCGGTGGGCATCAACGCGATGATCCTGAGCCTGCTCTACAAGGCCGAGGCGCGCGACGTGCGGCTGATCATGATCGACCCGAAGATGCTCGAGATGAGCGTCTACGAAGGCATCCCGCACCTGCTGTGCCCGGTCGTCACCGACATGAAGCAGGCCGCCAACGCGCTTAACTGGGGCGTCGGCGAAATGGAGCGCCGCTACAAGCTGATGAGCAAGATGGGCGTGCGCGGGTTGGCCAGCTACAACAAGAAGATCGCCGAGGCAAAGGAGCGCGGCGAGCTCATACCGAACCCGTTCAGCCTCACACCCGATGAACCCGAGCCGCTGGAGCGACTGCCGTTCATCGTGATCGTGATCGACGAGCTCGCCGACCTGATGATGGTGGTCGGCAAGAAGATCGAGGAGCTGATCGCTCGCCTGGCGCAGAAGGCGCGCGCGTCGGGCATCCATTTGATCCTGGCCACGCAGCGGCCCAGCGTCGACGTCATCACCGGGCTGATCAAGGCGAACATCCCGACGCGGCTGTCGTTCCAGGTCAGCAGCAAGATCGACAGCCGCACCATCCTCGACCAGATGGGCGCCGAGGCGCTGCTGGGCATGGGCGACATGCTCTACATGCCGTCGGGCACCGGGCTGCCGATCCGCGTGCACGGCGCGTTCGTCAGCGACGAGGAAGTGCACCGCGTCGTCAGCTACCTGAAGAGCCAGGGCGAACCCAACTACATCGACGGCATCCTCGAGGGCGGCACGCTCGACGGTGACGGCGGCGATGTGCTGAGTGGCGACTCCGGCGTGATGGGTGGCGGCGAGGCCGACGCGATGTACGACCAGGCCGTGGGCATCGTGCTGCAGCACCGGCGGGCATCGATCTCGCTCGTGCAGCGCCACTTGCGCATCGGCTACAACCGCGCGGCACGGTTGTTGGAGCAGATGGAGAAGTCCGGGATCGTCAGCAGCATGGCCACCAACGGCAACCGCGACATCATCGTTCCGGCGCGGGCCGAATGAAGAAGCTTGTCGCGGCCCTGTGCCTGCTGCTCGCCACCGCGGCAGCGCGTGCCGACGCGGTCGACACGCTGCGCGAGTTCATCCGCGACGTGAAGACTGGCCGCGCCCAGTTCACCCAGACCGTGACCTCGCCCGATGGCGCGAAGAAGAAATCGTCCAGCGGCAGTTTCGAGTTCTCGCGGCCGAACCGCTTCCGGTTCGCGTATGCGAAGCCGTTCGAGCAGGTCATCGTCGGCGACGGCCAGAAGATCTGGATCTATGACGCCGACCTGAACCAGGCGAGCTCGCGCAAGTTCTCGGCCGCACTCGGTGCCACGCCGGCGGCATTGCTGGCCGGTGGTTCGCTCGACAAGGACTTCGGCCTCGTCGCGCTGCCTTCGAAAGACGGCCTCGAATGGGTCCAGGCCACGCCGAAGGTGACGGACGGCGCCTTCAAGACGGTGCGGATCGGCTTTCGTGGCAAGGAGCTTGCCGCGCTCGAGATCGTCGATGCCTTCGACCAGCGTTCGGTGCTGCTGTTCAGCCAGTTCGCCACCGGCATCAGCCTGCCCGCCGACGCGTTCCGGTTTACGCCGCCACTCGGCGCCGACGTGATCGAGCAGTGAACCCGCAGCCACCGCTGGCCGAGCGCCTGCGACCGGCGACGCTCGACGAGGTGATCGGCCAGCAGCATCTCCTCGGGCCCGGCAAACCGTTGCGTGTGGCCTTCGATTCGGGCCGCCTGCATTCGATGATCCTGTGGGGGCCGCCCGGCGTGGGCAAGACGACGCTGGCGCGGCTCGTCGCGCAAGGTTTCGACGCCCAGTTCATTGC
>JAYTYH010000430.1:0-5042 GCA_043742485.1 Rhizobacter sp. | reverse complement strand
CGGCGCGCTCGGCGCGGCGCGCGACCGTGCGGCCGACATGCGCCAGCGCAGCGCTTCGCGTTCCGGCGGGCAGGATGAATTCCTTCAGCCGTGGCAAGTCGGCGTTGTAGTGAGCCAGCGCATCGTCGAGATGCGCCACCGCCGCCGACTTCAACAGCTCAAAGCCGGGAATGGAAAGCTCGCCACCGAGGTTGAAGAGTTCGTGCTGGATCACCACGAGCAGCTCGCGGACATCGTCGGGCAACGGCTCGGCAAGCAGGACGCCGAGGTTGGAGTTGAGCTCGTCGACGTCGCCCATCGCGGCGATGCGGGCGTGGCTCTTGGCGACACGCGTGCCGTCGCCCAGGCCGGTGGTGCCGTCGTCGCCGGTGCGCGTCGCGATCTGGGAGAGGCGATGGGCCATGCGGTCATCCTAGCAGCGCCTTCCTACAATAGCTGACGGCCGAGCGCCGAGGACAGCCAAAGGAAAGAGCCGCCATGAACGCACCCTTGCCCGCGCATCTTCTTCCCCGTATCGAACCGCGCGCCGTGGCGCCGGCGATGATCGAGGCGCTCAAGGCGCGCTTCGGCGACCGCTGCTCGACCGCTCTCGTCGTTCGCGAGCAGCACGGCCGCGACGAGTCGCCCATCGACGCGCCGCCGCCCGAGGCCGTTGTCTACTGCGAAAGCAGCGACGAAGTTGCCTTCGTCGTCTCGCTGGCCGATCGCTATTCGGCGCCGGTGATCCCGTTCGGCGTCGGTTCGTCGCTCGAAGGTCATCTGCTCGCAGTGCAGGGCGGCGTCAGCATCGATCTCTCGCGCATGAACAAGGTGATCGCCGTCGACGCCGAGGATCTGACGGTGACGGTGCAGGCCGGCGTCACCCGCATGCAGCTGAACGAGGAGATCCGCCATACCGGTCTCTTCTTCCCGATCGACCCCGGCGCCGACGCCTCGATCGGCGGCATGAGCGCAACGCGCGCCAGCGGCACCAACGCCGTCCGCTACGGCACGATGCGCGAGAACGTGCTCGGCCTGACCGTCGTCACCGCGCAGGGCGAGGTCATCCACACCGGCACGCGGGCGCGCAAGTCATCGGCCGGCTACGACCTGACGCGGCTGATGATCGGCAGCGAGGGCACGCTCGGCGTCATGACCGAGATCACGCTCAAGGTCTATCCGCTGCCCGAGGCGATGTCGGCCGCGACCTGCACTTTTCCGTCGATCGACGCCGCCGTGCGCACGACGATCCAGATCATCCAGATGGGCATCCCGATCGCGCGCTGCGAGCTGCTCGACCGCCACGCGGTCCGCGCCGTCAACCGGCACGACAAACTCGAGCTCACCGAAGCGCCGATGCTGCTGATGGAGTTCCACGGCAGCGAAGCCAGCGTCGCCGAGCAGGCGGCTGCGGTGCAGGAGATCGCCAGCGAACACGGCGGCGAAGGCTTCCAGTGGGCGACGACGCCGGAAGCGCACAAGAAGCTGTGGGCGGCTCGCCACCGCGCCTACTTTGCCGGCCTGCAGCTCAAGCCCGGTTGCCGCACGGTCACCACCGACACCTGCGTGCCGATCTCACGCCTGGCCGAATCGGTGGTGAAAGCGTCGGAAGAAGCCGAGGCCGCCGGCCTCACGCACTACATCGTCGGCCACGTCGGCGACGGCAACTTCCACATCGCCTACCTCGTCGATCCGAACAAGCCCGAAGAGCGCGAGACCGCCGAGCGGCTCAACGAAGGCGTGGTGATGCGCGCGCTCGCGGTCGCCGGCACCTGCAGCGGCGAGCACGGCGTCGGCCTGCACAAGATGGGCTTTCTGGTAACCGAAGCCGGCACCGGCGCGATCGAGATAATGCGCACCATCAAGCGCGCTCTCGACCCGAAAAACATCATGAACCCGGGGAAGATCTTCGCGATTTAGCGCGCTGATCCTTTCGGCTTCGCCGCTAGAGGTGCGACATCTCCGAGGCAGTCACCGACCAATGCGTCGTGATGTCACCGTAGGAATCGACGCTCTCGAGGTTGACGCCGAAGCCCCAGAGGCGGGCGACGTGCTTGAGAACTTCCTGGGCGCCGTCGTGCAGGGGCCGGTTGTTGTGGCGGCTGTGGCGCAAGGTCAGTGCGCGGTCGCCACGCAGGTTGACGCTCCAGACCTGGATGTCGGGCTCGCGCGAGCCGAGGTCGTACTGGCGCGACAGCGCCTCGCGCACATGCCGATAGCCGGCGGTGTCGTGGATCGCCGAAACGTGCAGGTGCTCCTCGTGCTCGTCGTCGCGAATGGCGAACAGGCGCAGGTCGCGGATCACCTTCGGCGACAGGTATTGGCCGATGAAGCTCTCGTCCTTGAAATTACGCATCGCGTGGTGGAGCGCCGGTAGCCACGGCGTGCCGGCCAGATTGGGAAACCACTCGCGGTCTTCATCGGTCGGCTGCTCGCAGATGCGCTTGATGTCGGTGTACATCGCGAAGCCGAGCGCATACGGGTTCAGCCCGGAGTAGCCGCGGTGGCCGACCGGCGGCTGGAAGATGACGTTGGTATGCGACTTAAGCCACTCGATCATCACGCCATCGGTGAGATGGCCTTCGTCGTAGAGCGTGTTGAGCAGCTGGTGGTGCCAGAAGGTGGCCCAGCCTTCGTTCATCACCTGCGTCTGCCGCTGCGGATAGAAGTACTGCGCTACCTTGCGCACGATGCGCACGACCTCGCGCTGCCAGGGCTCGAGAAGCGGCGCGTTCTTCTCGATGAAGTACAGCAGGTTCTCCTGCGGCTCGGTAGGAAAGCGCTTCGCTTCGCCGAGGTCGCCGGCCTGGACGGCGCGGCGTGGCAAGGTGCGCCAGATGTCGTTGACCTGAGCCTGCGCGTATGTGAGCCGCTCGCTGCGGCGCTGCATCTCTTCGCTGAGCGAGATGCGGCTCGGCCGGTGATAACGGTCGACGCCATAACTCTGCAACGCGTGGCAGCTGTCGAGCATCTCCTCGACGGCCTGCATGCCGTGCTTTTCCTCGCACTCGGCGATGTAGTTGCGCGCGTAGACGAGGTAATCGATGATCGACGACGCATCGGTCCAGAGGCGAAAGAGGTAGTTGCCCTTGAAGAAACTGTTGTGGCCGTAAGCGGCATGGGCGATGACCAGCGCCTGCATGGCAGTGGTGTTCTCCTCCATCAGGTAGCTGATGCAGGGGTCGCTGTTGATGACGATCTCGTAGGCCAGTCCCATCTGGCCGCGCTTGTAGCTGCGCTCGTTGGCGATGAACTCCTTGCCGTAGCTCCAGTGCCGATAGTTCACCGGCATGCCGACCGAAGCGTAGGCGTCCATCATCTGCTCGGAGGTGATGACCTCGAGCTGGTTCGGGTAGGTGTCGAGGCCGAAGCGATGGGCAGCGGCACGGATCTTCTCGTGATACTGCTCGACGAGCTCGAAGGTCCAGTCGCTCGGGTCGGGCAACGGTGCCTCGGCGCGTGGCCCGGCCGGCAGCAGCGCCTCGGGCAACGAGCGCTCGGGGCGGAGCTTGCGGCGGCTCGGCGACGAATGGGCGGGCGGCGAATCGGCCGCCATCGTCTGCGTGGTCATGCGGCGGCTCCTTCGGCCTTGAACAAATCGCGAAACACCGGATAGATCTGCGAGGCCTGCGTCACCTTGCGCATCGCGAAGTGGCGATGCTGATCCTGCAGCCGCGCGTACTCCTCCCAGAGGTTTTGCTCTTCCTCGGCGACCTGCACGTAGGCGAAGTAGCGGCACTTCGGCAGCAGGCTCTCGGTGAGCAGCTCGCGGCAGCGGCCGGAGTCGTGGTGCCAGTTGTCGCCGTCACTGGCCTGGGCGGCATAGATGTTCCAGTCGCCCGGCGGGTAGCGCGCGGTGATGATCTCGTCCATCAGCACGAGCGCGCTCGAAACGACCGTGCCACCAGTTTCACGGGCGCGAAAGAAGTTTTCCTCGTCTACCTCCTGAGCCTGCGTGTGGTGGCGGATGAAGACGATGTCGATCTTCTCGTAGTGCCGCGTCAGGAAGAGATAGAGCAGGATGAAAAAGCGCTTGGAAAGGTCTTTGCGCGCCTCGTCCATCGAGCCCGAGACGTCCATCAGGCAGAACATCACCGCCTTGGCCGTCGGCACCGGCAACCGCACGCGGTTACGAAAGCGCAGGTCGATCGGGTCGAGGTACGGGATGCGGGCGAGCCGGTTGCGAAGCACCGCGATCTGCGCCTCGAGATCGGCACGCGCCATCTCCACGGCGACATCGGCGCTCCAGGCGGGCATCGTCTCGAGGCGCTCGAGCAGCTCCGCGAGCTCGGCCCGCGAGCCGGCACCAATCGCGACGCGCCGGCCGATCGCGCCACGCATCGAGCGGATGATGCTGAGGTTGCTCGGCGTGCCGGCGTTCGAGTAGCCAGCGCGGTGGTTCTTCATCTCCGGTGTCTCGGCGAGCTGCGTGCGCGTCATTCGCGGCAAGGCCAGGTCGTCGAAGAAGATCTGCATGAACTCTTCCTTGGTCAGGTGGAAGACGAAGTCGTCTTCGCCGCCGTCGGAATCGCCCGCCTGCCCCGAGCCGCTGCCCTTGCCTCCACCGCCCTTCGGGCGCTCGATGCGGTCGCCGCGCACGTACTCCTGGTTGCCGGGGTGCACCATCTCGCGGGCGCCGCCCGAACCATGGCTGAAGGCCGGCTCGCTGATGTCGCGCCTGGGCAGGTGGATGTCCTCGCCCTTCTCGATGTCGCGGATGCCGCGCTGGTCGACGGCCTTCCTGACGGCGTCGCGCAGCTGCCCCTGATAGCGCTTCAGGAAGCGCTCGCGGTTGCCGATCGACTTGTTTTTGCCGGCGAGCCGGCGGTCAATGATCTGCTGCAGCATCGCGTGCCTATGAAGATTTGCGGACTCGCAGATACCATTCGCACAGCAGTCGGACCTGCTTGGCCGTGTAGCCCTTCTGCACCATGCGGTTGACGAAGTTCTCGTGCTTCTTGGCGTCGTCGGCGCTGGCCTTGGCGTTGAAGCTGATCACCGGCAGCAGCTCCTCGGTGTTCGAGAACATCTTCTTCTCGATCACCGTGCGCAGCTTCTCGTAG
>JAYTYH010000429.1:0-13713 GCA_043742485.1 Rhizobacter sp. | reverse complement strand
GCCTGGCTGATGATCGCTCTGTCGCTGATCGCCGTCATCTACGTCGGGCTGGTCGCCATGGTGCAGCAGGACATGAAGAAGCTGGTCGCCTATTCGTCGATCGCCCACATGGGCTTCGTCACGCTCGGCTTTTTCATGTTCAACGAGCTCACGACCTCGGGCGCCATCGTCCAGATGGTCTCGCACGGTTTCGTTTCGGGCGCCATGTTCCTGTGCATCGGCGTGCTTTACGACCGCGTCCATTCGCGCGAGATCTCGGCTTACGGCGGCGTCGCCAACACGATGCCGACCTTCGCCGCTTTCGCGGTGCTGTTCGCGATGGCCAACGTCGGCCTGCCCGGCACGGCCGGATTCGTCGGCGAATGGATGGTGATCCTGGGCACCGTCAAGGTGAACTTCTGGATCGCCGCGATCGCCGCCTCGACCATGATCTGGGGCGCCGGCTACACGCTGTGGATGGTCAAGCGCGTGTACTTCGGCCCGATCGCCAACGAGCACGTCCGCGAGCTGCAGGATCTCGACAAGCGTGAGTTCGCGATGCTTGGCGTGCTCGCCGTCGCGGTGCTGGCCATGGGTCTCTATCCGAAGCCGTTCACCGAAGTGATGCACGTCTCGGTCACCGAGCTGCTCCGCCACGTCGCCATCTCGAAGATTCCATGAAGCCGCCACGCTCACTTCGTTCACTGCTCCCCAAGGGGGCGTTCGGTGCCCTTGGGGCGGAACCGTGAGCGCCGCCATGAACTGGCAAGCCGTCTACCCCGAGATCGCCTTGCTGGCGATGGCCTGCATCGTCGCCCTCGTCGATCTCTGGTGGCCCGGCCGCGATCGCATCGTCACCTACTGCCTGACGCAGAGCTCGCTGGCCGTCGTGGCGGCACTGCAGCTCTGGTTCTTCTTCGACGGCTTCACGCTGTACTCGATGCAGCGGATGGTGGTGGCCGATCCGATGGGCCACCTGCTCGGCCTGTTCGCAACGCTGGCGACGATGGTCACGCTCGTCTATGCGCGCCCATACGCCGCCAGCCGCGACATGCTGAAGGGCGAGCTCTTCACGCTGTCGATGTTCTCGCTGCTCGGCATCCTCGTGATGCTGGCGGCCAACAACTTCCTCGTCGTCTACCTCGGCCTCGAGCTGATGTCGCTCTCGCTCTACGCGCTGGTCGCCATGCGCCGCGACGACATCGGCGCCACCGAGGCGGCGATGAAGTACTTCGTGCTCGGCGCGCTCGCCAGCGGCTTCCTCCTCTACGGCCTGTCGATGATGTACGGCGCCACCGGCTCGCTCAGCATCCCGGAGGTGTTCAAGGCGATCGCGTCGGGCCGCATCAACCGCGCCGTGCTGATCCTCGGCACCGTGTTCGTGGTCTCCGGGCTGGCTTTCAAGCTCGGCGCCGTGCCGTTTCACATGTGGGTGCCCGACGTCTACCAGGGCGCGCCCACCGCGGTGACGCTGATGGTCGGTGGCGCCCCCAAGCTGGCCGCGTTCGCGATCACGATCCGCCTGCTCGTGGAAGGCATGAGCGGCCTGGCGCTCGACTGGCAGCAGATGCTCGTCTTCATCTCGGTCGCCTCGATGCTGATCGGCAATCTCGCCGCCATAGCGCAGACCAACCTGAAGCGGATGCTCGCCTACTCGACGATCGCCCAGGTCGGTTTCATGCTGCTCGGCCTGTGCCCGGGGGTCGTCAGCGGCAACACGATGTCAGCGGTCAATGCCTACAGCTCGGCCATGTTCTACATCGTCACCGATGTGCTCACCACGCTCGGCACCTTCGGCATGATCATGCTGCTCTCGCGCACCGGCCACGAGGCCGAGCGCATCGACGACTTCCGTGGCCTGGCCCGTCGCAGCCCGTGGTTCGCCGGCGTCATGGCCGTCTTCATGTTCTCGCTCGCCGGCATTCCGCCCACGGTCGGCTTCTACGCCAAGCTGGCGGTGCTGCAGGCGCTGGTCTCCACCAACGTCGGTGGCTTCATCTGGCTGGCCGTCGTGGCCGTGATGCTGTCGCTGCTGGGCGCTTACTACTACCTGCGCGTCGTCAAGGTGATGTACTTCGACGACCCGGTCGACAGCCATCCGATCGGCGGCGAGCGCGACGTGCGCATCATGCTGTCGCTCAATGGCGCCGCCGTGCTGCTGCTCGGCATCCTGCCCGGGGGTCTGATGCAGCTCTGCGCCCAGGCCATCGTGCAGATGTTCAGCACATGAACCACGATCACCTGCGCGAGACCACGGTCGCCTCGCACAGCGTCTGGCAGGGTGCCTTTCTCGACGTGCGCCAGGACGAGGTCGCCTTGCCGGACGGCAGCCACGGCAAGCGCGAATACATCGTCCACCCTGGCGCCGTCATGGTCGTGCCGATGCTCGACGACGGCCGCCTCGTGGTCGAGCGGCAGTGGCGCTACCCGATGCATCGGGCGATGCTCGAGTTCCCGGCCGGCAAGCTGGAACGCGGCGAGCCGGTGCTCGGCTGCGCCGTTCGCGAGTTGATCGAGGAAACCGGCTATCGCGCCAGCGAATGGGCGCGCGCCGGCATGCTCAACAACGCCATCGCCTATTCGACCGAAATCATCGAGGTCTGGTTCGCGCGCGGCCTGATCGGCGGCGAGCGCGAGCTCGATACCGGCGAGTTCCTCGATGTCTTCACGATGAGCGAGAGCGAACTCGCGGCGGCGGCGATGCGCGGCGAGCTCACCGACGCCAAGACGCTCGTCGGCCTGCTCTGGTTGCAGAACTGGCGCGCCGGCCACTGGCCGCTCGAATGGCAATCGGTACCGGCAGGGCTCTGACCATAATGGCGGCATGAAGGTTCTGAACCTCTGCTGCGCACGCCAGCATCGCTTCGAAGGCTGGTTCGCGTCGGCAGACGAGTTCAACGATCAGGCCGCGCGATCGGCGATCGCCTGCCCGATCTGCGGTGACACCGAAATCACGCGTTTGCCGAGTGCACCGCATATCGCCGCCAACCGCCACGGTGCCGCACCGGCTCGAGCCGGTGAGATCGTGGCCGCGTCGGCAGCGCCGTCGATGCCCACCGAGATGACGATGCAGTCGCAATGGCTGCGGGCGGTGCGCCACGTGATGAGCTCCACCGAGGATGTCGGCGAGCGCTTTGCGGAGGAGGCACGTCGCATCCACTACGGTGAGGTCGAGGAGCGCGGCATCCGTGGCCGCGCCTCGGCCGAAGACGCCGCCGCCCTGCGCGAAGAGGGCATCGACGTCATGGCGCTGCCCTTGCCGCACGCCCTCAAGGGCCCGGTTCAGTGAAGGCGTCGGGGCCGAGCAGCAGGTAGCGGGAGTCGGCCAGGGCGCTGATCAAGGCGTCGCCGGCCCGGTCGAACGCGAAGGCCTCGCCGGTTTCGAGCACGATGTCGCGGTGGTCGCCGTCCTGTGTCACCCACAGCACGCCGCCGAGGCACTCGACTCGCCGGCCCCTGGTTGCACGCACGCGCCGGATGCTGCCCTTGTCCATCCTCTTTGTACCCAAGACCAGATCGTTGTTCATCGCTCGCTCCTGTAGCATGAAGCAGATGCATGCTTCCGCGTCGCCAATGAACGCTTTCTTTGCATCGACTCCCGAGCAAATTCTCTTGCGAACGCACGCATGGGGCAAACGGCAATCGGGAATGTCATGGATGCATACAGCGCATGCGTGAAGATGCCTCACGGCGCCGCGCCTTCGAGTTGCCGCCGCTCGAGCTCCTGGTCGCATTCGAGGCCGCAGCGCGTCAGCTGAGCTTCACGCGCGCAGGCGACGAGATCGCGTTGACGCAGTCGGCCGTCAGCCGTCAGATCCAGGCGCTCGAGGCCCATCTGGGCGTGTCGCTCTTTCGACGCATGCATCGCGCCCTGGCGTTGACGGAGGCCGGCCGCAGCCTGCAGCTCGCCGTCGGCGAGGCGCTGGCCGGCCTCGACCGCGTCACGCGCAGCCTGAAGCAGAGCGAGCGCGCCAAGACCGTGGTGGTCACGACGACACCGGGCTTCGCCGGCCTTTGGCTGATTCCGCGCCTGGCCACGTTCGTGGCGGGCAACCCCGGCGTCGACGTTCGCATCTCGGCCAGCCACACGCTCTCGAACCTCGAGCGCGACGGCGTCGACGTCGCCGTGCGCTACCAGGCCATCGATGCGCAAGCGGCCAGCAGCGTCCTCCTCTTCGGCGAGACGGTCTATCCCGTCTGCAGTCCGAAACTGCGCCGCGACGCCGGCTCGGCGCTGACCGTACCGGCCGATCTTGCGCGTTGCACGTTGCTGCGCATGGAGCCCGACGGCGGCCATCAGCTGCGCGACTGGAACCTGTGGCTGCACGCCATGGGCCTGACCGGGCTCAAGTTCGCCGGCGTGCTCCATTTCTCTTCTTACGACCAGCTGATCCAGGCCGCGGTGGCCGGCCAGGGCGTGGCGCTCGGCATGCTGCCGTTGATCGACCGCCTCCTGAAGTCGCGCAAGTTGGTGGCGCTGTTCCCCGGCGAGGTCGCGTCGCCACGTGGCTATTGCATGGTGGTGTCGAGAAGGGCGACGGCCAAGCCCGAGGTCGCCGCCTTTGTCGCCTGGCTCACGGCAACAGCACGCGACCCGGGTTCAGGACACCCGCGGGGTCGAGCGCGCGCTTGATCGCCTTCATCATGTCGAGCGCCACCGGCGACTTGTGGGTCGCCAGTGCCTCGCGTTTGAGGGCGCCGATGCCGTGCTCGGCCGAGATCGAGCCGGCGCGCTTGGCGACGGCCTCGTAGACGACAGCGTTGATCGCAGCCTCGCAGCGGCGCACGAAATCAGCACCGCCTTCGCCGGCCGGCCCCTGCACGTTGTAGTGCAGGTTGCCGTCGCCGAGGTGGCCGAAGTCGACCATCCGCGTGCCCGGAAAGAGTCGCGCGATCTCGGCGTCGGTGGCGGCGACGAATTCTTCGATGGCCGAGACCGGCAAGGCGATGTCGTGCTTGACGTTCGGCCCTTCGAGGCTCTGCGCAAGCGGGATCGATTCGCGCAGGTGCCACATGGCGCGAGCCTGCTCGATGCTGCTGGCGATGGCGGTGTCGTCGATCAGGCCGCGCTCGAGTGCGACCGTGAGCATCGCTTCGAGCGCCGTCGCAGCGTGGCCTTCGCTCTCGCTGTCGGAGAGCTCGATCAGCGCCGTCCACGGCGCAGATGAAAGAGGCTGGCGCAGCGCCGGAAAGTGCGTGCGAACGAGGTCGAGCGACTGCCGGTTCATGATCTCGAAGCCGGTCAGGCCGGGCCCGAGACGCTCGTGCGCGAGGGCGAGCAGGGCGGTGCCGGTGGCGAGCGCGGGTAGCGAAGCCAGCGCCGTCGTCACCGCCGCCGGCCGGGCATGCAGCTTCAGCGTCGCCGCCGTGACGATGCCGAGCGTGCCTTCGCTGCCGATGATGAGGTCGCGCAGGTCATAGCCGGTGTTGTCCTTGCGCAGGCCCGAGAGGCCGTGCCAGACGCGGCCGTCGGCGGCCACGACCTCGAGGCCGAGGCACTGCTCGCGCATGTTGCCGTAGCGCAGCACCTGCGTGCCACCGGCGTTGGTGGCGAGGTTGCCGCCGATCGTGCAGCTGCCTTCGGCGGCCAGGCTGAGCGCGAACAGGAAGCCGTGTGCGGCTGCTGCCTCCTGCACCGTCTGCAGGACGCATCCGGCCTCGACGGTCATCGTCAGGTTCGCGATATCGACGGCGCGGATGCGGTTCATGCGCGCCAGCGACAGCACCACCTGCGTGCCGCTGGCGTCGGGCACCGAGGCGCCGACGAGGCCGGTGTTGCCGCCCTGGGCGACGATCCCGGTGCCGTTCTCGCGACAGGCATCGACGACCGCCGCGACCTCGTCGCAGCTGGCTGGGCGCACCACCGCCAGCGCCTTGCCGCGGTAGCGTTTGCGCCAGTCGACCTCCCACGTCGAGAGGTCGCCCTCGGCCAGCACGTGGGCCGTTCCGACGATGGCCCGCAGACGCTCGAGCAGGTTCACGGTGCAACCGCGGCCACGGCCGAGAGACGCGTGCGGGCCCGGACGTGCAGCAGGCAGGCGGTGAAGAGCAGCAGCGTCAGCGCCACCTCGGCGGCTCCGAGCGAGGCGCCGATGCCGCGGTCGCTGGCGGCGCGCACGGCACCTTCGGTGAAGTACAGCCAGACGCCGAGGCTGACCCAGCGATAGGTATAAAGCCGCATCTTCCAGAGGCCGGGCAGCGGCAGCAACAGCGGCAGCACCTTGATGGCGAGCGTGCCGCTGCCGGTGGGTGCCAGCCAGAGTTCCCAGGCGAGGCCGAGGGCGATCAGAGCCACAGTGGCGCTGATCGCCAGTGCCCGCGTCCACTTCAGCGCGGCGGGCAGGGCGGTTGCTTCGTTCATCGCTGCTTATGATGCCAGCAATGCATCGCCCAGCCGCCCCGTGACCGCGCCCACCACAGCGGCAGCGCACTGGGTCGCAGCCGCCCAGCGCTGGCCCTGGCTGACCACGTTGCAGACGCTGGCGCAGCGCTTTCGCGAAGACCGGCTGGCGCTCACCGCCGGCGGCCTGACCTTCACCACCATCATCTCGCTGGTGCCGATCATCACCGTGATGCTGGCGCTGTTCTCGGCCTTCCCGATGTTCGCGACACTGCAGGATTCGCTGCAGAAGTACTTCCTGCAAACGCTGGTGCCCGACAGCATCGCCCGGCCGGTGCTCGCTTTCGTGACCCAGTTCGCGAGCCGGGCCAGCCGGCTCGGCATCGTCGGCCTGGCCGCCCTAGTGATCAGCGCCGTCGCCATGATGCTGACCATCGACCGGGCCCTGAACGCGGTCTGGCGCGTCAAGAATCCGCGCCCGATCGCGCGGCGCGTGCTCGTCTACTGGGCCGCCGTGACGCTCGGACCGCTGCTGTTCGCCATCATCCTGACGGCGACCTCGTACGCCGTCACGGCGTCGCGCGGCCTCGTCGGCGACATGCCGCGCGGCTTCGGCGCGCTGGTGGCGCTGATCGAGTTCGTGGTCGAGGTCATCGGCGTCGCGGCGCTCTTCCGCTACGTGCCCAACACCTACGTGCGCTGGCGCGATGCCTTCTACGGCGGCCTCTTCGTCGGCATCTGCATGGCGGCAGGCAAGCGGGCCCTGACGTACTACGTCGCCGCCGTGCCGACCTACGCGATGATCTACGGCGCCTTCGCGACGCTGCCGATCTTCCTGGTCTGGATCTACCTGAGCTGGGTCATCGTGCTGCTCGGCGCAGTGGTCGCCGCCTACGCGCCACTGCTCGGCAAGAAAGTGCGGCGCTGGAACGACGCGCCCGGGCTGTCGTTTCATCTTGCGCTGCTACTGCTCGGCGAGCTCGCCAAAGCGCGCGACCACGGCCGCGGCGGCCTCGGCGGAGAAGAGCTCGCCGAGGCCATCGGCATCGATCCGCTGCAGACCGCCCCGCTGCTCGAAACGATGGTCGAGCTCGACTGGGTCGGCCGCCTCGAGGAGGCCGGCAGCCCCCGCTACGTGCTGCTTCGCGACCTCTCCACGACGCTCGCCGGGCCACTGGTGGCGCGCCTGCTGATCAGGCCTGCACCGCAGCTCGAGGCGATGTGGAAACGGGCCGGCTTCGGCACGATGACGCTGCAGGAGATCGCCGTCCGCTGACGCCTCGTTCCCTTGGCTGAACAGCCCCGAAGGCGCCTAGACTGCGCACACGACAGCACTTCGAGGTGAAGACATGAGGACACGAATCGCAGCCGCCGCGCTGCTCGCCCTGGCCGCTCTCGCGGGCTGTGCCACCGGCACGGCACCGGCCGGAAAGCGCTCGCTCATGGTCGTCGGCAACGACGAGAAGCAGAGCTGGAACGATGCCGGCGTCGGCGTCATCGGCGCACCCGGTCGCGACACGGTCTCGATCATTGACATCGGCACCGACCCGCTGGCGCCGAAGACGATCGTCACCCTGCCGCTGATGAACACCATCGCCGGCCCGCCGACCAATCTCGCCATCACGCCCGACGAGAAGCTGGCGCTGGTCGCCAACTCGCTCAATGTCGTCGACGAGGCCGGCGTCCTGAAGCAGGTGCCGGACAATCGGCTCTGGGTCATCGACCTCACCACCGAGCCGCCGAAGCTGATCGACACCGTCGCCGTCGGCAAGCAGCCGTCGGGCCTGTCGATCAACCGTGCCGGCACGCTGGCGCTGATCGCCAACCGCGCCGACGGCTCGGTGAGCGTGCTGCGCATCGCCGGCAAGAAGGTCGAGCTGATCGACACCGTGGTCATCGGCGAGCAGGTCTCGCACGTCGTCTTCACGCCCGACGGCAAGCGCGCGCTTGCGACCAAGTTCCCGGGCCACAAGGTGGCGATGCTCGCAGTCGATGGCGAGAAGGTCACCTACACGAAGTACGACATGAACGTCGGCCTCTGGCCCTACAACGTCGACGTCACACCGGATGGCCGCATCGCCCTGACTGCAGACAACGGCAACTCCGGCGCGGCCGACGGCCAGATCGACACGGTGAGCGTGATCGACCTCGAGGCCTCGCCGCCGCGGGTGATCGACAAGGTCGTCGTCGGCGACGGCCCCGAAGGCCTCGCCATCAGCCCGACCGGCCGGATCGCTGTCGCCTTGCTGCTGCGCGGCAGCAATGCGTCGAAGAGCGCCTTTTTCTACCACACGAACGGCAGCGTCGTGGCGATGACGATCGACGGCAAGAAGGTGACGCGAAGCAACGAGGTCGAGGTCGGCGGCCTGCCCGAAGGCGTCGTCTTCAGCGACGACGGCCGTTTCCTGTACGTTGGCAACTTCATCACGAAGGACATCTCGATCCTGCGCGTCGAAGGCGATCGCATCGTCGACACCGGCAAGCGCATCGCGCTGCCCGGCCACCCGGCTTCGATGCGGGCACGCACGCGCTGACGCGATCGGTCAGAGCTTGCCGGCGCAGCGTGGCGCGCCGCATCGGCAGGTCAGCCGGCCTTCGTGGTGCGACTCGCCGTAGTCGACGGTGAGCTCTTCGCCAGCCGTGACGTCGCGCATGGCGTAGAACTCGACCCGGCCCTGGCGGATGCGCAGCACCGCATTCGGCGCGCACGAGTGGTTCGTGAAGCGCATCGGGTCGGTGGACTTTGAGGCGTCGATGGCGCGCCGCTCGCTGACCTCGACGATCATGATCCGCGCCAGCCGGCGGGCGCGGCGCCTCGCCTCTCGCACGCTGATCGGCTCGCCGCGGATCTCGCCGATCTTGCGGCGTGCCGGAATCGCCTCGGCGGCGAACGCGCCCTGGCCGTCGATCGCGCTTGCGGCCACGTCGACGCGAAACTTCTGCGGATCGGCGGGCGGCCTTCGACGGCGGACGCTCTCTTCGGTCATGGCGTTGCCACGGCCGTGCCCGAGGCACCATCGCGGCGCTCGCGAAAGGTGATCGAGTAGCGCAGCTCGGGCGTCGGCGCGATGCTGTGCTGCCAGCCCCAACGCGCCTCGGCGCGCAGCACATAGGCCGAGCACGGCGCCAGCGCGAGCGAGATCACGTCGGCCTTTTTCGGCTGTACCGGCGGATAGCGCCGGAAGCGCATGCGCGCCAGACCGAGCAGCGAGATGCCGACGACGGTCTCGAAGTCGGGCACGTCGCGATGCCAGCCAAGCGGCACGCCGGGCCGGTACTCGGCGACCAGCGCGCTCGTCAACGCCAGCGGCTGCAAGCCGGCCCACGCCGCCGCCTTGTCGCGCAACGGCAGCAGCGAGTCGGGCAACGGCGGGCCGGGAAGGAGGCGGTTGTCGTCGTAGTCGTAGGCGGTGCCGAAGTGGGCGACACGTCGGCGTGCCGTGTAACCCTTGTAGCGGGCCTCGTGGAGTTCGAGGCCGGCGACGACGACCAGCAGGTCGGCTTCTTCGGCAGCGTCGAGAAAGCCCGGCTCGTAGCGCCAGCCATCGGGCAGTGCAGGCGCAAAGCTGGCCGTGCCAGCCTCGTCGAAGAGCGTGAATTGCGCGAGCGGGTCGGTCACCGCGGCACCGTCAGAACAGGCCTTCGATCTCGCCGTTGGCGTTGACGTGGATGCCGTGCGCAGCCGGTACCTTCGGCAGCCCGGGCATCGTCATGATGTCGCCGCAGATGGCGACGATGAAGCCGGCGCCGGCGGCCAGTCGCACTTCCCGCACCGGCAGGACGTGGCCCGAGGGCGCGCCGAGCTGCGCGGGATCGGCCGAGAACGAGACCTGCGTCTTCGCCATGCAGATCGGCAGATGGCCGTGGCCAGCCGCGGCGAAGCCGGCCAGATCGGCGGCCGCCTTGGCACTGAAGGCGACCTCGCCTGCGCCGTAGATGCGGGTCGCGATCGTGCGGATCTTCTCGTCGAGCGCCATTGCGTCGGCGTAGAGCGGCGCGAAGCGGGCCTCGCCGGAATCGCAACGGGCGGCGACGCAGCGCGCCAGCTGTTCGGCGCCGGCAGCGCCTTCGGCCCAGTGCCGGCACTGCACGGCCTCGACCTCGAACTCGGCCTCGCAGATGTCGGCGATGAGCTGGTGCTCGGCGTCGGTGTCGGAGCTGAAGTGGTTGATGGCGACGATCGTCGGCACGCCGAAGGCGCGCACGTTGCGGACGTGGCGGCCGAGGTTGACGAGGCCGCTCTGCAGGGCGCCGAGGTTCTCGGTGCCGAGGTCGGCGACGGTGACGCCGCCGTTGTACTTGAGCGCCCGCACGGTGGCGACGATCACCGCGCACGCCGGCTGCAGGCCGGCCTGCCGGCACTTGATGTCGAAGAACTTCTCGGCGCCGAGGTCGGCGCCGAAGCCGGCTTCGGTCACGACGTAGTCGCCGAGCTTGAGCGCGGCGCGCGTGGCGATCACCGAGTTGCAGCCGTGCGCGATGTTAGCGAACGGGCCGCCGTGGATGAGCGCCGGCGAGCCTTCGATGGTCTGCACGAGGTTGGGCTTGACAGCGTCCTTGAGCAGCGCTGTCATGGCGCCGGCGGCTTTCATGTCGCCGGCCGTCACCGCCTGCCAGTCGCGCGTGTAGGCGACGACGATGCGCCCGAGCCGCTCTTCGAGATCGGCGAGGTCGTCGGCCAGGCACAGGCACGCCATCACCTCCGAGGCGACCGTGATGTCGAAGCCGCTCTCGCGCGCGAAGCCGTTGGCACCGGCGCCCGAGGCACCGCCGAGGCCGACGGTGACGGCGCGCAGCGCCCGGTCGTTCATGTCGATCACACGGCGCCAGGCGATGCGGCGCGTGTCGATGGCCAGCGCGTTGCCCCAGTAGACGTGGTTGTCGATCAGCGCCGCGAGCAGGTTGTGCGCCGAGGTGATGGCGTGGAAGTCGCCGGTGAAGTGAAGGTTGATGCGCTCCATCGGCATCACCTGCGACCGCCCGCCGCCGGTGGCGCCGCCCTTGGCGCCGAACACCGGCCCAAGCGAAGGCTCGCGCAGTGCGATCACGGCCTTCTTGCCGATGCGGTTGAGGGCATCGCCGAGGCCGATCGTCGTCGTCGTCTTGCCCTCGCCGGCCGGTGTCGGGTTGATGGCTGTCACCAGGATGAGCTTGCCGTCGGGGCGGCCGCGCAGCGAGTCGAGGTATTCGCGCTCGAGTTTGGCGATGTGCTTGCCGTGGAAGTCGAGCGCCTCGAACGGGATGCCGGCGGCCTCGGCCACTTCGGTGATCGGGCGCAGGCGGCTGGCGCGGGCGATGGCGAGGTCGTGCGACATGGGTCAGCGTAGCTTTGGCAAAGGCCGCGAGTTTGTCACGGGGCCACTATCCTCACGACCCATGAACACGCCACCCCTGCCGCTCGACGCGTCTACCCGCACCGCCCTGGAGGCCGTCACCACGGCGACGCTGACGACCGTGCTCCTGAAGAAGGGCCTGCGCAACGTCTGGATCCGCGGTGCCGGGCCGATCGATGCTGCCTTGCCGCCCCGGTGCGTGGGCCGCGCCTTCACGCTTCGCTTCGTGCCGGCACGCGAAGACCTGGCGACGCCGGCCTCATGGGCGTCGCCGATCTCGACCCGTGCCGCCATCGAGGCGATGCCGGCGGGCTGCATCGCCGTCGTCGACGCCATGGGCACGACCGACGCCGGCATCTTCGGCGACATCCTCTGCGCGCGGATGCACAAGCGCGGTGTCGCCGCGCTGGTCAGCGACGGCGTCGTCCGCGATCTCGCCGGCGTGCTCGGCACCGGCCTGCCGGTCTGGTGCCAGGGCGCCGCGGCGCCGGCGTCGGTGAACGGGCTGACCTTCGTCGGCTGGCAGGAAGCGATCGGCTGCGGTGGCGTCGCAGTGCTGCCGAACGACGTGATCGTGGCCGATGGCGACGGTGCCGTCGTGATCCCGGCGGCCCTGCTCGACGACGTTGTCGCCGCGGCCGTCGAGCAGGAGCGGCTCGAGGGCTGGATCATGGCCGAGGTCGAGCGCGGCGTGTCGCTGCCCGGCCTGTATCCGCCCGATGCGGCGACGCAGGCGCGCTATGCCGCCTTCGTCAAGGCCGGCGCGAAGACGTAGTCGTTCGCGGGATCCAGTACCAGAGCACGGCGGCGGCGGCCAGACCGAGGCCGCCGGTGCAGGCGATGCCGGCGGCAAGCGAGACCAGTGCGGTCGCCGCCGAGAGCAGCGCCGGTCCAGCGGTGGCGCCGATGTCGGACATCAAGCGCCAGAGGCCGAGGAAGTGGGCGCGGCCGGCGACCGGCGAGTAGTCGGCGCCGAGCGTCATCACCATGCCCGAGCCGATGCCGTTGCCGAAGCCGATCGCGAGCGAGGCCAGCAACAGCGTCGTGGCGCCGTGCGTGAATGGTGTGAGAAGCAGGGCCATGCCCATGATCGTCATCGACGGCACTGCGACCCAGGCGCGGCCCTTGCGGTCCATGACCTTGCCGGCCGGGTAGAAGACGAGCATGTCGATGCCGCCGGCGAGGCCGTAGATCAGCGACGTGACCGCGGCTTCGAGGCCGATGTTCTCGGCCCAGAGCGGGATCACCGCCTGGCGCGACGCCCGTACGGCGCTCACCAGCAGCACGCCGATGCCGACGGTGACGAATAGGCGCAGATGGTCGCGGCCGACGGAGCGGATGGTCGGCACGGCGCGCACCGAAGTGATGTCGGTGTCGGTGTCGGTCTCGGCCACCGGTGCCTCGGGCAGGTCGGGCATGCGGACCGCGACCACGGCCGCCAGCACCAGCGCGCCGATGCCGACCCAGTAGGCACCGTCGAGGCCCATGAGGTGGATGAGCGCGGCGGCCAGGAACGGGCCCACGAAGAGACCGATGCGCATGACACCGCCGAGCGTCGAGAGGGCGCGGGCGCGGTAGTGGAACGGCACCGCCTCGGTGAGGTAGCTCTGCCGCGCCAGCCCGAACACGGCGCTCGACATGCCGACCATGAAGATGCCGGCCGAGAACGCCCAGAGGTTGCCGCCGAGCACGCACAGCAGCATCGCCAGGCCGCCCCAGACGGCGGCGCCGACGATGGCCCAGCGCTCGCCGTAGCGCGTCGTGATCAGCGAGGCGGGGATGTTGGTGACGAGCGAGCCGATGCCAATCAACGTCACGACGAGGGCGGCCAGCGCCACCGAGCCGCCGAGGTCGCGCACGCTGAGGGCGATCACCGGCAGGATCGCGCCTTCGCCGAGCCCGAACAGGAACGAAGGGCCGAAGGCCGGCAGAGCGATCCGGCGCAGGCTGAAGGTGTCGTCGCTCACTCGGGTCGGGGGCGCTGCAAAGAGATCGAGCTTAGCTGCCCGGCTGACCGTAGGCCGCTGGCGTTATGCTGGCGCGCAGCCGGCGACCTGCCGG
>JAYTYH010000428.1:0-6788 GCA_043742485.1 Rhizobacter sp. | reverse complement strand
TGCGGACAGCGCCTCGCCGTCGCGAATGATGGACGAGCGCCAGTCGACCACCGTGCCGAAGACGTCGAAGACGAGGGCGCGGATGCCGCGGTCGTCAGGGTTGGGCGTGTTCATCGGGGTCGTTCTCCAGGGCAGGATCGGCCGGCCAGGCGAGGCCGGCGTCGGGATACAGGGCTTGCAGCGACATCCGGGCGGCGTGCCGCACGACCGGCTCGAGGCGGGCGGCGAGCGCGGCCTCGCCAGTGCCGGCATCCGCACCCGCACCCGCACCGGCCTTGGGTGACCGCTCGCTCCACGCCGCATCGAGCGCCTCGCGCAGCTGCGCCAGCGCACCGACGACGACTGCCGGCCAGTGCGGCGGCGCTTCGCCCTGGACCCAGTCGCCGCGGCCGCGCCCGAAGTGCTCCACGGCGAGCAGGCGGAGCAGTGCCGCTTCGACCATGGTGTCGAGGGCCACCGCGTTCCAGGTCACGAACGAGCGGCCGGTGCCGCGCACGAGGTTGACGCAGCGCGCCAGCCCGGCGCTGCCCAGCGCCCCGAGCACGCCGCCGGCGATCAGGCCGCCGCCGAGCGTGAGGCCGCCGCTCAGCAGGTCGGCCTTCAGGCCGACCAGCGCGCCGGTGACGGCGCCGCCCCACATCGCCGCCTGCGTCTCGTCGAGGCGCAGGCGCAGGTCATAGCCGGCGGCGAGGCGTTCGCGGATCTCGCCTTCGGCGCTGCCGCCGAGGCCGTGGAGCGACAGCAGCTCGCGCGTGCTGGCGCGCAGCTCGTCGTCGAGGCGGGCGGCGAGGGCGCGCTGTGCTTCGGCGGCCGGCCCGGGCTCCGCCTTGCCCAGGCCGAGCGCGGCGCCGGCCTGGCGCAGGCGGGTGCGCAGGCCGCCGCCCTCGGGCAACGGCTCGCTCATCGCCGCGATGCGGGCGAGGCTGGCGGCGAGCGTGCGCACCGAGGCGTCGAAGGTCGCCAGCCGGCGCTCGCGCCAGGCGGCGCTCAGGCGTGCCATGCGCAGGCGCTGCGCTTCCGGCAAGGCCGCCTCGATGGCCGAGAACAAGGCCAGCTCCTGGACCCAGCAGCGCGCAAAGGCGTCGAGCGGCAGGACGGCGCGCACCTGCGGCCAGACCGACAGGCTGGCGCGCCAGCGCGCGACCTCGGCCGCCTCGACCGACGCCTCGCGCGGCGCGCCGAGCTGGTTCAGCAGCACGACCACCGGTTTGCCGATCCAGCC
This sequence comes from Rhizobacter sp., assembly GCA_043742485.1. GTDB lineage: Bacteria > Pseudomonadota > Gammaproteobacteria > Burkholderiales > Burkholderiaceae_C > Schlegelella_A. The sequence goes on along the minus strand of JAYTYH010000428.1, from coordinate 5,566 downwards.
CAGCAGTTCCATCTCCGGCGCGACGTAGCCGGCCGCGTCGATCGATTCGGAGGCGTTGACGAGATAGAGCAGCACGTCGGCCTCGTCGCGCACGTTCTTGACCGCCTGCTGGCTGGCCCAGAACGGCCGGTCGCGCCAGCGGTCCCAGGCCTCGCTCACGAAGCGCATGAGCGGCTGCTCCGATTGGCGCAGGCGCTTGACGAGCCGCACGCTGTCGCCGAAGCCGGGCGTGTCCCAGAGCAGCAGGCGGTCGCCGGCCGGGGTCTCGACCAGTGTGTGGGCGTCGGCGAACTCGGTCACGTGCGGGGCATCGCGGACCTCGCCGATGTCGCGGCCGAGGAGGGTTCGGGCGAGCGTCGTCTTGCCGGCGTTGGTGTGCGAGACGAGACTGAGCGAGACGTCGCCGGGTCGGCGCGGCGACGCGCCGGTCGCTGCCGTCGACGCAGTCGCGGTCACGCCGCGGCCGCGGCTTGCGGCTGGGCAAATGCAGCCTGCAGCGGCGCTTCAGCCAGGGCGACGTCGGCCGCTTCGAGGGCGACGGTGACCGGCGCCGCGCCGGCGCTGGCACCCCACAGGCGCCAGGCCGCGCGACGTTCGCCGAGACGGCTGTCGAGGCCGGCGAAGCGGCGCTTGAAAGCGGTTTCGTCGACGAGCACGGCCAGCACCGCGGCGGTCGGCATGGCGGCCGCGAGGGCGCGCAGGAATCGCGTCTGGTGCTCGGGCTCCGGCGTCGCGCCGAGATCGAAGAGCGCGATCGCATGCGTCGCGTCGGCCGCCATCGATGGGCCCGGCACGGCATCTTCCTGACCGAACGGCACCGCCGCCGCGAACTGCATCTCGACGCGGGCGCCGAACGCCGCCGCCAGCAGCGTGCGCAGGCCGAGCGTGGCCTGCGGCGTCGGCGTCGTCGCATACGGAAAGACGACGACGCGCGCCGCCGTGCCGCCGCCGAGGCGCGCCAGCCGCTGGTAGTACGGCTCGGCGAGCGGCAGCGCGAAGCGGCCCGATCGCCAGCTCGTGGCGGCGGCGCAGACGAGCGCCAGCACGAGCCGCGGCAGCACCACGAACAGCGCCAGCGTCAGGGCGACGAGATGGAGCCACGACGCCGCCGGCGCGCCGACGCCGCTGTCGCCGTGAGCGGTCTGCAGCGCTGCGAAGGCGGCGGCGTCGGGCACGGCGATGCCCGACAGCGCCGAGGCCGGCGCCAGCACGGCGGCGACGAAGGCGTGTGCGCGCTCGGCACTGAGCAACGTGCTCTCCCAGCCGACGCGGTAATCGAGGACCAAGCCGCGCGCGTACAGGCCGGCGATGAGGCCGAGGGCGAGCGCGGCGGCGGCGATGTGCAGCGCCGCTTCGCCGCGCAGCACCGTCAGGCGGCGGCTGCGCGCCGCCCAGAGCGACGCGAAGCGGCGGATCGCGGTGGCGCTGCCGCCCGCCGAGACGCGCGGCAGGCGCTGGCGCACGCGCAGCAGCGAATCGATCACCTTGACGAACGGCCCGGGCTCGGCCGGCTTGCCCTTGACGAGCCGCAGCAGCGGCAGCGCCAGCAGCAGCACGTAGACCACCGCATTCCAGAGCAGCACGCCCCAATGCGGCGGCGCCAGCAGGTTGATGCGCTGGCCGCTGCCAATGGCGTCGGCGACGACGCCGAGCGCGAAGGCGACGATCGCGATCACGGCGACGCCGCCGGCCCGCCACGCCGGCCGCAGGCGGGCGCGCGCCACCGCCGGCTCGCGGCTGCCGAGCCGTTGCATCGCATGGCCGGCGCGCGTCGAAACAAACGGCGCCGGAGCGGTGCCGGGCACCGCGGCTTCGAGGGCGACGCGGTCGGCCCAGGCGCGATCGTCATCGCTCCAGCTCGGGCTCCCCGGCTGTGCCGTCTCGAAGGCCTCGAGCAAGGTGACTTCGCGGGCCTGGCGTTCGTTCATGGACGTCTCCTGGCTCTCCGGCTCAGCTTCTCAGGCGAGCGCCCGGCCGATGAGGATCTTCTGCACGTCGCTCGTGCCTTCGTAGATCTGGCACACGCGCACGTCGCGCCAGATGCGCTCGACCGGAAAGTCGCTCACGTAGCCATAGCCGCCGAAGACCTGGATGGCTCCGCTGCAGACGCGCTCGGCCATCTCGCTCGCGAACAGCTTGCCCATCGCGGCCTCCTTCAGGCACGGCAGGCCGGCATCTTTCAGGCTGGCCGCGTGCTGGACGAGCTGGCGCGCCGCCTCGATCTGCGTGGCCATGTCGGCGAGGCGGAACTGCACGGCCTGGTGCTCGAAGATCGGCTTGCCGAAGGCGACGCGTTCCTTCGCGTATGCCAATGCCGCCTCGAACGCGGCGCGGGCCATGCCGATCGCCTGCGCACCGATGCCGATGCGCCCGCCCTCGAGCCCGGAGAGCGCGATCTTCAGACCCTGGCCCTCTGCGCCGAGCCGGTTCGCAGCCGGCACGCGACAGCCTTCGAAAACGATCTGCGCAGTGTCGCTGGCGTGCTGGCCGAGCTTGTCTTCCAGCCGCGCGACGACGTAGCCCGGCGTCTTCGTCGGCACGATGAAGGCGCTGATGCCGCGCTTGCCTGCGGCCTTGTCGGTGACGGCCATGACGATGGCGACATCGCCGTTCTTGCCGCTGGTGATGAACTGCTTGACGCCGTCGATCACGTAGCCGTCGCCGTGTTCGTCGCTGACGCGCCGTGCCGTCGTCTTCAGGCCGCTGGCTTCGGAGCCGACGTGCGGCTCGGTGAGGCAGAAGGCGCCGAGCATGTCGCCACGCGCCAGCGGCTTCAGCCACCGTTCCTTTTGCGCGTCGTCGGCCCACGCCATCAGGATCGAGCAGACCGGGCAGTTGTTGACGCTGACGATCGTCGAGGTGGCGCCGTCGCCGGCCGCGATCTCCTCGAGGATGACGGCCAGCGCCAGGTAGTCGAGACCGGCGCCGTCGTATTCGGTGGGCACCGCGACGCCGTAGCAGCCGAGCGCCGCCAGGCCCTGCAGCTCTTCCTTCGGGAAGTGCGCGTCCTTGCTCCAGCGCGCCGCGTTCGGCGCGATGCGGTCCTGCACGTAGCCGCGCACGGCGTCCTGCACGGCGAGGTGGTCGTCGCCGAGCTTCATGGCGCAGCAGCCAGCCGCAGCAGCAAGGTGCCGGTGGCGGCGAGCAGCACGCCGCGCGCCGACCTCGCCTCGCCTTCCAGCCTGGCGATCCAGCCGGCCAGGCGGTCCTTGCGCTCGAGGCTGGTCACGGTCCAGACCATGTCGACGTCTTCATCGGCGAGAACGACGGCGCGAAAGCGGATCTCGAAGCCGATGCCGAGTCCGGAGCGGGCGAAGCCGCCGTCGGCCGGCCGCGAGAAGTGGGTCGCCGTCATGGCCATCAGAAGGCTGCCGATCTGGGTGCCGCTGGCGATGAGGCCGGGGTAGCCGGCGGCGCGTGCGCTGTCGAGGTCGTGGTGCAGCGGGTTGCGGTCGTCGACCGACAGCGCGAAGGCGCGGATGCCTTCGGTACTCAGGCGCACCTGCTTCGCGAAGGCCTCGCCGACGTGCGCCGGCAAGGCGTCGCCCACGTCGCTGATGTCGCTGATGTCAATCACCACGCGATCGTCGTGCCGTCGTAGTTGAAGAAGCCGCCGGTGTCCTTCGGCGCCAGGCCAGCGAGCGCCTTGCGCATGCCGGCGACGCTGGTCGCGACGTCGATGTCGGCGCCGCTGCCGCCCATGTCGGTGCGGACCCAGCCGGGGTGAAAGGCGATGCACACCGCCTTGGCACCGAGCACCAGCGAGGTGTCTTTCAGCACCGAGTTCACGGCCGACTTGGAAGCGCGGTAAAGCGAGCTGCCGGCCGCCGTGCGGCTGCCGATCGAGCCCATGCGCGACGACACGATGGCCAGCTTCGCGCCGGGCGCCAGCGACGCGGCGATCTGTGCGACGACGCGCATCGGCCCGAGCACGTTGGTGCGCATGACCCAGTCGAAGTCGTCTCCAGCCGGCGCGTCGAGGCCAGCGCCGCCCTTGCCCTTGGCATTGACGCCGGCGTTGACGACGGCTACGTCGAAGGTCGTGCCTTCGAGCTGGCCGCCGAGCGTGGCGGTGCTGGCAGCGTCGGTGACGTCGAGACGGATCGCGCGCGCCCCGAGGTCGGCGATGCGCGCCAGCCCGGCGTCGTCGCGCGCAGTGGCCGTCACGGCGGCGCCGGCGGCGCGGTACTGACGCACGAACTCGAGGCCGATGCCGCGCGATGCGCCGATGAGGAGAATGTTCATGGGATGGAGTCTTTCAGGGTCGATCGGCCAGGGCCAGCCGGGCCGCGAGGCCGGCGAACAGAAGGGCACCGCCGCCGCGAAGCAACAGGCGCCAGGCCCGCGACGGCTGCCAGCGCCGAAGCGGCGCCACGGCGACGGCGAACACGACCAGCGCAGCGATGCCCTGCACCGTGAACCAGCCGCCGAGAAACAGGAAGGCCAGGGTCTTGTGGGCCGAACCGGCGTCGATGAACTGCGGCAGGAAGGCGAGAAAAAAGATCGCCACCTTCGGATTCAGCGCGTTGGTGAGAAAGCCCTGCCGGAAGATGCGCCATGCCGGCACGGCAGGCGCCGGCGCGGCGGCGGCCGGTGCCGCGCTGCCGAGCGAGGGCGCCCGCCGCAACAGGCCGAACGCGAGCCAGAGCAGATAGGCTGCGCCGATCCAGCGCAGCAACGTGAACGCCTCGGCCGAGGCCGCCAGCAACGCCGCCAGGCCGAACGCTGCCGCGGCCGTGTGCACGAGGCAGCCGGTGCCGATGCCGAACGCCGCGGCGATGCCGGCGCGGCGGCCGTGCTGCAGCGAACGCGTCAACGTGAACAGCAGGTCGGGGCCCGGCGTCAGGTTGAAGAGCAGCAGGCTGAGCGCGAACAGCCAGGGATCGTGGGTGCCGAACATCGCCGAATATCTCGCGAGGCGGTCTAGAACATCTCGACGGCCATCGCCGTGGCTTCACCGCCGCCGATGCAGAGCGCCGCGACGCCCTTCTTCTTGCCAGCCTGGCGCAGCGCCCCGAGCAAGGTGACGACGATGCGGGCGCCGCTGGCCCCGATCGGGTGACCGAGCGCGACCGCGCCACCGTTCACGTTAACGATTTCATGGGCCAGCTTGAACTCGGTCATCGCCGCCATCGTCACTGCCGCGAAGGCCTCGTTGACTTCCCAGAGATCGACCTCGCCGGTCTTCCAGCCGGCCTTGGCGAGCACCTTCTCGATGGCCCCGACCGGCGCCGTCGTGAACCAGTTGGGCGCCTGCGCGTGAACGCTGTGGCCGACGATGCGCGCGATCGCCTTCAGGCCGAGCCGCGCCGCCGTCGACTCGCGCATCAGCACCAGCGCCGCGGCGCCGTCGGAGATGCTCGACGAGGTGGCGGCGGTGATCGTGCCGTCTTTCTTGAACGCCGGCTTCAGGCCCGGGATCTTGTCGAGCTTGGCCTTGAACGGCTGCTCGTCGAACCTGATCAGCGTGTCGCCGGCCTTGCCCGGCACGCTCACCGGCGCCATCTCCCAGTCGAAGGCGCCGCTCTCGTTGGCCTTCTTCGCGCGCTCGGTGGAGCTGATCGCG
>JAYTYH010000427.1:0-1760 GCA_043742485.1 Rhizobacter sp. | reverse complement strand
AGTCGCGACCAGGCCAGCGCGCCCGCGCCGGGCGTCGCCGGCAGGCTCACCACGGGCCGCAGTGCGGCCAGCGTGGGGCGGGCGTCAAGGCTTGTAGGAGCGTCCACCGAAGGTCCAGGGCTTGACCAGGTCGCCCGGCTCGGGAAAAACCTGCGCGGTGGTCGTGTTGAGCGGGTTCATGTAGGTCGGGTAGGGCGGCTGGCTAGGCTTGCCCTGCCAGCCGGCGGGCAGGAACGGCGGCATCTTCGGCACCGTCCAGCCGAGCTTGGCGAAGGTGTTGCGCATGAAGCGCTCGTCGACCGCGGCGGCGAAGTCGGCGGCCGTCAGCGGCCGCGTGATGCGCTTGAACTCGTAGAGCCACTTGAAGATCGGCTCGTTGACCTGGCCCCAGAACTCGGCGTGCGGGTAGATGTTGGTCGGCTTGTAGAGGTTGTTGTAGGCGCGCACCTGCTGCAGGAGGATGTCCTTCGAGTAGTTCTTGAGGTTCGGATCCTCGGCCATGAAGGCGGCGGCCTTGTCGGGATTGAGGCGGGTCCAGAGGGTCGCTTCGGCGAAGGCGTCGGCGAACGCCTGGGCGACGTCGGGCACGTTCTCGACCAGTTCGCTGCGCAGGTAGAACTGGCCTTCGTAGATGTTGTACGGAAAGATGCTGTCGATGATCCGGCCGTTCTTGCGCTCCTCGACCATCATGGTCGGCGTCGGGTCCCAGGCGACGATGCCATTGATGCCCTTGGGCATGCTCATCTGCTCGCCCGGCGGCATGTTCTTCAGGATCACATCCTTGCCGATCTCGAGGCCGTTGATCTGCGCGCTCATCTGGAAATAGAACTCGGCCGAGGAGCCGGTGACCAGGCCGATCGTCGCCGGCGGGTTCGAGCCCTTCAGGTCCTTGATCGACTTCAGCGGCGAGTCGTTGGGTACCACCAGAGCGTGCAGCAGGTTGGGGCTTTCGATGGCGATCGCCTTGACCGGGATCTTGCGATCGACGAGCGTCGTGAACGGGAAGTTGCCGCCGCTGCCGGCCTGGTAGCGGCCGGAGATCAGCACCTCGTTGATGGCGGGCCCAGACGGGAAGGCCGTCCACTTCGCATCGACGCCGCGCAGGCCGAGCAGGTTCATCCGGTCCATGACGATGTTGACCGTGTTCTGACCCGACCACGGCGCCTGGAATGCGACCTGGATCGGCCACCAGCCCTTCTCCTTGAGCCACTTCACCGACTTGTCGGACACCTTCTCGTACGGTGTCGGCCAGCCCCACTCGGTGGCGCCCGATTGCGCTGCGGCGAGGCCGTGGCCGGCCAGTGTCGCGATGCCAGCGGCGGCGACGATGAGGCTACGGCGGCCCGATGAGAAACGCTGAGTGCTGCGCATGCTTGTCTCCTGGTGTGAAGGTTCGGCCCGACGGGCTCTTGTCAAAGAAGTCGTCGCGTACCCGCCCGCCGGCGTCGCGGCATCAGACCGAGAGCGTGATCTCCGTGCCGGCGAAGCGGATGCGGGCCTCGCGGATGTCGCGCCGCGACTCGACATAGCGGACGAGCTCCATCATCGGCGTCGTCTCGAAGCGGCAGGCCGGCATCGACGCGCGGAGGGGTTCGAGCAGCGCCGGCTCGTAGAAGGCGGCGAGCAGCAGGTCTTCGTCGCTTGCGCCGGGGCCGAGGCGCTTCCTCAGTGCCGGTAGCGCCGGCTCGATCGAATCGGCGGGGCGCGCGGTCGAGATGTCGCGCGGATCGATCTTCGCCTTCGTCAGGAACTCGGCCGAC
>JAYTYH010000426.1:0-2339 GCA_043742485.1 Rhizobacter sp. | reverse complement strand
TCTCGACCAAGGTCGGCCGGGCGCTCGTGCCGTGCCAGCCGGGCGAGCAGAACGTCAAGATCTTCGTCGACACGCCGCCCTACCGCTTCGAGTTCGACTACTCCTATGACGGCGTGATGCGCTCGTTCGAACAGAGCCTTGTCCGGCTCGGGCTCGATCGCGTCGACATCCTCTACGTCCACGACCTGGACGCCAAGATCCACGGCGGCCAGGAAGCGTTCGAACAGCGCCTGCGCGAGCTGTTCGACCTCGGTGGCTGGCGGGCGCTCGACGAATTGCGTGCCGCCGGCGTCGTCAGCGCGGTCGGCGCGGGCGTCAATGAGTGGCAGGCCTGCGTGCGCCTGCTCGACCTTGCCGACCCCGAACTCTTGCTGCTGGCGGGCCGCTATACGCTGCTCGAACAACCGCCGGCCGAGGCCTTCTTCCCGAAGTGCGCCGAACGCGGCGCGCGGGTCGTGATCGGCGGCCCGTTCAATTCGGGCGTCCTGGCCGGCAAGGGCCTGTACAACTATGCGTCGGTGCCGCCGGAGATCGCTGAGCGCGTGGCGGTGCTCGAGCGCGAGTGCGCGTTGCACGGCGTCAGCCTGCGCGCCGCAGCGCTGCAGTTCGTCGTGGCCCATCCGCTGGTGGTCAGCGTGATCCCCGGCGCGGGCAGTGCGAGCGAAGTCGCCGGCAACCGGGCGGCGCTCGAAGAGCCGATCCCGGCTTCGCTGTGGCAGCGCTTGAGCGAGCAGGGATGGCTCCCGGCCGACGCCCGAACACCGTGAGGAGAACCCGTGGACCCGCATGATTCGCCCAACGGGCGTGAAGTCGCCGTGACCCTGAAGGGCATCAGCGTCGCTTTCGAGGACCCGAAGACGAGGCGGTCGAAGTTCGTCCTCGAGAACTTCGACTTCGAGGTCGAGCGAGGCGAGTTCGTCGTCATGGTCGGCCGCAGCGGCTGCGGCAAGACCACCGTGCTGAACATCCTGGCGGGGCTGCTCGCGCCGACCAGCGGCACGGTCGAGGTGCTAGGCAAGAGCCCGCGACAAGCGCGCGCCCAGACCGGCTACATGTTCGCGCGCGACGCCTTGATGCCGTGGCGCCGCGCCGTCCAGAACGTCGAGCTGCCGCTGGAGCGCGATGGCATCGAACCCGCCGAGCGCCGGCGCCGCGCCGAGGCCATGCTGGACCGCCTCGGCCTCCAGGGCAAGAGTGCCCTCTACCCTTGGCAGTTGTCGCAGGGCATGCGGCAGCGCGTGGCGCTCGCGCGCACCTGGGTCTCGGGCCCCGAACTGCTGCTGATGGACGAGCCGTTCGCGGCCCTCGACGAGCAAACCAAGATCGAAGCCCGTGCGGTGTTCCTGAAGATCTGGGAAGAGCGTCGGCGCAGCGTCGTCTTCGTCACCCACGACCTGGGCGAGGCGCTGCTGCTGGGCGACCGCATCGTCATGCTGGCCACGGGCGGCATCGAGGTGGTCAACCTCAAGGTCCCGTTCGCGCACCCCCGCGAAGTCACTGAACTGCCCTTCACGAAGGAATTCCGCGAACTCGAGCACGACCTCTCGCAAAAGCTCCGGTAGGCGAGCGATGAACGTCCGCACAGGCACAGGCGCCGCATGAAAGTCGTTGTCGTCGGCGCGGGCGCGATGGGCTCCCTCTATGCCGCCTACCTGGCGCGCGACGGCCACCAGGTGTCGCTGATCGCGCGCGGTGAGCGGGCGCAGGGCCTGGCCCGGCACGGCATCGCGGTGACGGGCGTGGACACCTTCGCCGCGCGCTGCGATGTGGTGACCGAGCCTGGGCGCTTGCGTTCGGCCGACCTGTTGATCCTCGCCACCAAGACTTACGACACCGCCGGTGCGCTGCAGGCGCTGCGCGGCCTCGAGGTCGAGAGCGCGTTCTCGGTACAGAACGGCGTGCAGAAGAACGAGGCCCTCGTGCAGGCCTTCGGGCCTTCGGCCGCGCTCGGCGCGATCAGCCTGATGGCCGGCGAGGTGCTGGCGGCAAAAGACGACGCGCCCGGCGCGGTGCGCTACACGCGGGCGGGCCTGACCACCCTCGGCGAGATCGCCGGCGGCGCGTCGGCGCGGGTCGACGACGTGGTGGCTGCGATGTCGCGTGCCGGCCTGAACGTCCAGGGCTCCAGCCAGATCACGACCTTGGAATGGTCCAAGTTCGTCAGCTGGTCCGGCTCGAGCGCGTTGGCGGTGCTGACCCGCCTGCCGACCTGGCGCTTCCTGATCGATCCCGATACCGCGCTGCTCGCCACCCGCGTCATGCGCGAGACGGCGGCCGTGGCGCAGCACCTCGGCATCGCGCTGATCGATGCCGCGCTGACGAGTGCCGCGCTGCCGACG
>JAYTYH010000425.1:0-6181 GCA_043742485.1 Rhizobacter sp. | reverse complement strand
CGTGAAGACGCTGCCCCAGTTGGCGCCGGCGACGCCGGTCGCGACGCGTACCCAGGTGCCGGAGACTTCGTTCGCCGGCGCGTTTTCGGCGCCGCTGACGTGCGCGAGCCGATGGATGGCCTGCGAGCCGCGCTGCCAATGGAACTGGACCTTGATGCGGTGGTCGCGGTCGGTGTGGACGGGCTCGCCGGCGATGCCGACGACGATCGCCGTCTGTACGCCGTGCACCGTCGGCCGCGAGTGCAGGCGCGGGTCGGGCAGGCCGGCGTCGTCGAGGCCGGCGAGACGCACCGGCACCGAGGCTCGCTGCGCCGCGATGCGGCATTCGTAGAGCGGCTCGTCGGCCTGGTTCGGCAGCGCAGCGTTGCCGCGGCTGCCCGACACGACGCCGGTCTCGTGGTGGCCGGTATGGCCGGCGGCGGCGCCGGCGTTGATCGACGCGATGGCGCCGAGCAGCGACTGCACGCCGGCACGCTGATCAGCGCGCAGGTTGCTGCGCACGCGGTGGTGCACCGCCACCGTCACGAAGCGGTCGCGCTCGGCGTCGAGGCCGTCGTGGACGGGATGGTCGGCCAGCGTGAAGGTAGTGGCCGGCGCCGCGGTGCGCACGGTGCCACGGCCCTTCGCCTGTGCCCGCAAGGCGTCGATCGCCTGCATCTGGCGCAGCGCCAGGCGGGCGCCCTGTGCCGAATCTTCGTAGGCGTAGGCCGCGGGCACGTCGTCGAGCACGAGCTCGGCGACGGCCGCGTTGCCGGCGGCAGCGTCGGCGCTCTGACTCTGTGGCCGCATGCCGAGCGAGCGGTAGTCGTGGCTGCCGAGCGCGAGGCTGGCGGTATGCAGCGACGAGCGCTCGCTCCACCGCGTGATGCTGTCTTCGGGCAGCGATGCGCCAGCTTGCGTGTAGCGCACCGTGGCTTGCGTGTTCGACGCAAAGGCGCCGTTGTGATCGGCGATCATCATCGTGTGGGTGCCGAGGCTGGAGTCGTCTGCCGCACCGGTGTGCTCGAACCAGAAGAAGAGGCCTTCTTCGCGGAACAGGCGCACGATGAAGTCGAGGTCGCTCTCCTGATACTGGATGCAGAGGCTGCGCTGCGCGTAGGCGCCGCGATCGGCCAGGTCCCAGCGCCACGCCGGCACCAGCTTGCCCTGCCCGCTGTAGTCGCCGAAGATCTCCTCGACGATCTCGATGACGGTGCGGCCCTGGAACACGTAGGCGTCGCGCCCGTGCGCGAGAAAGCTCAACCACGGCTCGATCACCAGGCGATAGCGGGCGAGGCCGCCGTCGCTGCCCAGCAATCCCACCTGGGTGACGTGGCCGTGGAAGGGTCGCAGCTCGCTGCGGCTGCCGGCCGTGAGCAGTTCGAGCAGCACCGGCTGGCCGATCAGCGACTTGAGCTCGATGTGCGTATCGGCAGCCAGCGCATGCACGACCATGCGGGTGCCGGCGCCGACCTCCCCGGCCACGGGGCCGATGACCTCGTCGATCTCGGCGCGCTCGGCGACCAGCACGTCGGCACCCAGCGGCGTGTGCAGCGCGAGCATGCGTTCGTTCTGCGTCGGCGCAGAGGAGAGCGCGGCGAGGATCTGGGCGACGGGGCTCATGTCACTGCATGGTGTACCTGAAGTCGCCGCTCTTCGCCGCAGAAACCTTGATGCTGGTGATCGGAGCGCCCTCGGCCATGCGGGAAAGCACGTTCTCGGCGATCTCGGGCAGCAAGGTGCCGTTGAGGATGTGGTCGACGTTGCGGGCGCCGGTGTCGACCTCGGTGCAGCGTGCCAGCACCGCCTCGACCAGCTTCGTGTCGTAGCTGAACCTGGCGCGGTGGTTCGTGGCCACGCGCGCGGCGATGCGGTCGAGCTTGAGCCGGATGATGCGTTCGAGCACCTCGTCGGTGATGGCGTAGTACGGCACCACTTTCAGCCGACCGAGGAAAGCCGGCTTGAAGGCCTTGTAGAGCACGGGGCGCAGCATCGCCGTCAGCTCGTCGGCGCGAGGGATCTCGGCGGCCGGCTTGTTGAGACAGGCTTGCATGATCTGCTGCGAGCCGACGTTGCTGGTCAGGATGATGATGGTGTTGCGGAAGTCGATTTCGCGACCCTCGGCGTCGTCGAGTACGCCCTTGTCGAAGACCTGGAAGAAGAGCTCGAGCACGTCGGGGTGCGCCTTCTCGACCTCGTCGAGCAACACGACGCTGTACGGATTGCGACGAACCGCCTCGGTCAGCACGCCGCCCTCACCGTAACCGACGTAGCCGGGCGGCGAGCCTTTGAGGCCGCTCACCGTGTGCGCCTCCTGGTACTCGCTCATGTTGATGGTGATCATCTTGCGCTCGCCGCCGTAGAGCACGTCGGCCAGGGCAAGCGCCGTCTCGGTCTTGCCGACGCCGCTCGGGCCGACGAACATGAACACCGCCTTCGGCTTGTTCGGGTCCTCGAGGTTGGCGCGCGCCGTGCGCACGCTCTGCGCCACCGCTTCGAGCGCGTGCGGCTGGCCGATGACGCGTTCTTCGAGCAGAGGCTTCAGGCCCAGCACGGTCCGGATCTCGTCCTTGACCATCTTGCCGAGCGGAATGCCCGTCCACGAGGCGACGATCTCCGCCACCACCAGACCGTCGACCTGAATCGGGATCAGCGCTGCCTCGCCTTGCAGCGCCACGAGCTCGTCTGTCTTGGCGCGCAAGGCGGCGAGAGCCGGGTTCGGTGACTCGCCTGTCGCACCCGCCGCAGCCTTGACCTTGCCGCCTTTCTTCGCCACCGCGCCGGCAGGCGCTGGCGCTGCCGGCGACAACGCACCGGCCTCTAGTTCGCCGCGCAGCTTGATGATCTCGTCGACAAGCAGCTTTTCAGCGCCATGCCGCTCGATCAGCTCGGCGAGCTCGGCGCGCACCACGTCGCGCGCGGTGTTGAGTTCAGCGAGCCTCGCATGATGGGAAGCGCCACTGGCTGACTCGCGCTCGAGCGCAGTGATCTCGGCGACCATGCGCTCGAGCCGCTTTTGCCGGTCTTCCATCGCGGCCGGCAGCGCGCTCTGACCGAGGGCCACCTTGGCGCAGGCGGTGTCGAGTACGCCGATGGCCTTGTCGGGAAGCTGGCGGCCGCTGATGTAACGCGCCGACAGGCGCACGGCTTCGGTGATGGCCTCATCGAGCAGGCGGACGTTGAAGTGCGCTTCCATCAGCGGCGCCAACCCGCGCAGCATGGCCGCGGCGATCGCCTCGCTCGGCTCCTCGACCTTGACGACCTGGAAGCGCCGCGCCAGCGCCGCATCTTTCTCGAAGTACTTCTTGTACTCGCTCCAGGTCGTGGCGGCGATCGTGCGCAGTTCGCCGCGCGCGAGCGCCGGTTTGAGGAGGTTGGCCGCGTCGCTCTGCCCGGCCTGGCCGCCGGCGCCGATCATGGTGTGCGCCTCGTCGATGAACAGGATGATCGGGTGCGGACTCTTCTTCACCTCGTCGATCACGTTCTTGAGGCGGTTCTCGAACTCGCCCTTGACGCTGGCCCCAGCCTGCAGCAAGCCCATGTCGAGCACGTGCACCTCGACGCCCTGCAGCGGCGGCGGCACGCTGCCTTCGGCGATGCGCAGCGCCAGACCCTCGACCACCGCCGTCTTGCCGACGCCAGCCTCGCCGGTCAGGATCGGGTTGTTCTGGCGCCGCCGCATCAGGATGTCGATGACCTGGCGGATCTCGGTTTCGCGGCCGATCACCGGGTCGAGCTTGCCGGCCTTGGCGCGGCCGGTGAGATGCGTCGTGAACTGGTCGAGCGCCGGAGTCTTGCCGGCGCCGCCCGGCAGCGCACCGGCACCGGCACTTTCGCTGACGTCGTCGACCGAGGCATCGGCAGAATGCACGGCCTCCGCGGCTTCCTGGGAGCCTTGGGTGGCGTCGGCGAGGCGATGCTTGAGGTCGTCGGTCTTGACCTTGGCGAAGAGCCGGCTGGCGCGCTGTGCGAGCTGCGCAAGGCCGGGCTCGGTGAGCAGTGCCAGAAGGAGATGGGCGCTGCGGATGCGCTGGTTCTCAGTGTCGAGCGAGGCGATCAGCCAGGCGTGCTCGAGAAGCGTCGCGAGGTGGGTGCTGAAAACCGGCGTGCGTGTGTTGCCGGTCTTGAAGCGGCCAATCTCGCGCTCGAGGTCGCTCTGCAGCGCGCCGGTGGCGATCTCGAAGCGTCGGCACAACCGCACCAGGTCGCTCTGCGGCTGTTCGAGCAGAGCCAGGAACAGATGCTCGAGATCGACCTCGTAGTTGCCGCGCGCCATCGTCAGGCTCGCGGCACGCTCGGCGGCACGCCGGGTCGTGTCGTTGAGCTTGCCGATCAGCGTTTTAAGAGTGGTGCTCATCAATTCGTTCGTGACCGGTCAAATGTCAATGCAATGCGTGGATGTCGTAGCCGGCGTCGCCACGGTCGTGACGTTCCGGCGCGGTGACGAGAAAGCTGTCCCAGCCGAGCCTGCCGCCGGCCGGGCCGTCGTCGAGGTGGGTGCCGGTCACCTCGCTCGCGTGCAGCAGCAGGCGCACCTCGTACTCGAGGGTGACGCCGGTGAGCAACGTCAACAGTTCGCGCAGGGCGAGCGCCGCCTCGCCGCCCGGCAGGAAGCGCCGCAGCTTGGCGCGGTGCATCGGCCCGATCGTCAGGCGCATGCGCAGGTCGCGCTGCCAGACGCGTTCGCCAAGCACGGCATCGGCGCCGATGGTGGCATTGGCGAAGCCGAGCGAGGTGCTGCTGTCTTGTGGCAACGTGAACCAGCGGCCGACGAACTGGTCGAGTTTTGCCGGTACCGCAAAGTACTCCGACACGACCTGGCGCACCGTCGCCGCCGACACCGGCCGTTGCTGCAGCAGCCCGGCGAAGTAGGCGAGCGTGTCGTCGACGACGCCGCCGCGTTCACCGTGGAGGCGGTCACGCAGCGACGTCTGGCCGATGCCGGCGACAGCGAGTACCAGCGGCAGGAAGCGCTGGCGAGCGTCGTCTTCGTACTGCACTGGCAGCCGGTGCTTGCGCCAGGCTTCATAGAACAGCGAGACCGCGCGGTGCTGGAAGATGTCGAGGAAGGCGCGCGCCGCAGCGTCACGGTGGTACGTCTCGCGCTCGGCCAGCATCTCCGTATAGAAGATCGGCAAGGCGCCGCCGGTGCCGAGCAGGCTCATGAAGGCCGGCGTCATCTCGATGCGCTCGATGTCCGCAGCCTGCGGCCGATCGGGGTCCTCGGGATCGACCTCCGGCGCCGCGTCGTCCTTGGCCGCCTCGCGTGCGACGACCTTGAACACCGCCACCTCGCTGGCCGGAAAGCTCAGCGAGAGGTTGTTGCGAAAGCGAAGCCGGCTCGACAGCGCTCGCGCACGGCCCGGCCCTTCGCTCTGCGTGAACCACCGGTTCAACATGCGCACGGCCTGGAAGAAGCCGAAACGGTGCGGCTCGGCCAGGAGCCGAGCGATCACACCAGTGGGCTGTCGCCGCTGCGGCGTGGACATACGACGAGCTCCTCGCGCGTTCGCGCGGAGATGACCTTCAGCTGGGTGAAGCTGTTGGCGTGGACATAGAGACCGAAGAAGTGATCCATGACCTGCGCGAACAGGCGCAGGCCGGCGCCGACGAAGCCGCTCTCGTCGACCGTCATGCGGACCTCGGTGCCGCGCACGAAGGTCGGGAACGGATCGCCCGGCAGCCAGGCGTGCGCCGGGCCGAACTCGACGCCGACCACGCCCTCGATCTGGCGCCGGTTGGTGGCGCTCTTCGGCAGGTCGTAGAGGCGCAGCATCTCGCGCAGCGCCTGCACGCCGCCGGCCGAAAGCGACAGGTGGTTCAGCGACAGGTGCGAGATGAGTCGCCAGATGGCGCCGTGACCGCGCTCGAAGCGCTGCGACAGCGTCGGCTTCCTGACCAGCCGGATCTCGCGGGCGACGCTGCCGCCCTCGAGGAACAGGTCGCCGCCGACGTTACCCACCGACAGCAGGCTCGGCAGATCACGGTTGGTGGCGCGGACATCGAGCGACAGCGTGTCGGTCTCGGCCGCGGCCGGATCGAAGCGGATGTCGACGATGCCGATCTCGGTCTCGTAGCCGGGGCTGGCCACGGCCAGGGCGTCGTCGCGGTGCGAGTACCAGTAGCGGCCACCGGGATTGTCGCCGTCGATCAGTTCGTCGTGCTGGAGCGAGTAGAACGGTTTGAACTCGACGATCGATTC
>JAYTYH010000424.1:0-2596 GCA_043742485.1 Rhizobacter sp. | reverse complement strand
ATCGCCGCCTTCGCCTGGGTGGTGAAGAACCATGCGCGGCCGCTCGGCACTCACCGGCTCGGCCTGCCGTGCCAGCTGATGGGCACCGGCATGGCGTTGCCCTGGGCGCTGATCCGGAACGCGCCTCTGGCCACCGGTCACCTCGTCGAGGACATGCGGCTCGGCCTCGACCTGGCCGCTGCCGGCGCCGCGCCGCTGTTCTGCCCCGAGGCGCAGGTCAGCAGCACCTTTCCGATCGACGAGGCCGGCATCGCAGATCAACGCGCGCGCTGGGAAGGCGGCCACCTGAGCGTCATCCTGGGCGAAGCACCGAGAGCCCTCTGGCATGCGCTGCGGCAGCGCCGCTTCGCCGTCGTGGCCATGGTGCTCGACCTCAGCGTCCCACCGCTGACCATGCTCGCGATGCTTCTCTGTGCGCAGGTGCTGGTCGACGCCTTCGCGACGGCCGTGCTCGGTGCGCACGCAGGGCCGTTCGCGATCGCACTTGCCTCGCTCGCCCTGTTCGTGGCCGCGGTGATGCTCGCGTGGGGCGCGTTCGGCCGCAGCGTCGTCTCGGCCACCGATCTCGCCGGTGTGCTGCGCTATGCAGGCGCCAAGCTGCCGCTGTACGCGCGCCTGTTGATGCGGCGAAAAGTCGGCTGGACGCGTGCTCGCAGAGACGACCAGGATGACTGAAGACCGCGCTCACCTCGATGTGCTCGACGGCTGGCGCGGCATCAGCATCCTTCTCGTGCTGGCCGCGCATCTGCTGCCGCTCGGCCCGAAAGCGTGGCAGCTCAACGAGGCTGCCGGACCGATGGGGATGGCGCTCTTCTTCACGCTGTCCGGCTTCCTGATCACCCGGTTCCTGCTCGATCGGCCGAACGTCGGCGACTTCCTGATCCGACGCTTCTTTCGTGTCGTGCCGCTGGCATGGCTCGCGCTGGCGATCGCGCTGCCGCTGGCGGCCACGGCGCCGGCCTGGTACGCACCCAACTTCCTGTTCTACGCCAACCTGCCGCCCTATCCGCTGCCCGACGTGGTCGGCCATTTCTGGAGCCTTTGCGTCGAGATGCAGTTCTATGCGGCGATCGCGATCGTCGTTGCCGTTTTCGGCTCGCGAGGCCTGATGCTGTTGCCGCTGGCCTGCCTCGCGATCACCTGCCTGCGCGTCGCCGACGGCGCCCACGTCGACATCACGACCTGGCACCGGGTCGACGAGATCCTCGCCGGCGGCGTTCTCGCGCTGCTGCACGCGGGCAGGCTCGGCGTCGGCCGGAGCGCATGGCTGGAACGGACCCCCGTGCTCGCGTGGCTTGCATTGCTGGCCGTCACCAGCCACCCGGGAAGCGGCCCGATGAACTACCTGCGTCCGTATGCCGCCGCGGCGCTCGTCGGCTGCACGTTGCGCGACCCGCCGCCGCACGTCGCGGCCGTACTGCGGAGCTCCGTGCTGGCCTATCTCGCGAAGGTCTCGTTCGCGCTCTACGTCTTCCACGGCATCCTGATGCACACCTGGCTCGGCGAGGGCGAGCGCTGGGTCAAGTACCTCAAGCGCCCCCTGCTCGTCGCCGCGACCTTCGCGCTCGCCCATCTCTCGACGGTGCACTACGAGCGGCGCTGGATCGAGCTGGGCAAGCGCCTCTCTCGCAGCCGGGGCGGGGTGCGGGCGGAGTGATCGCTCAGGAGGTGCCGAGCCCGGCTCCTCTTCGGACGACGAGCGAGGCCGGGATGCCGACGGCGATGCGGCCCTCGGGGACGTCGATCAGCACCACCGCGTTGGCACCGATCTGCGCGTGATCGCTGAGCACGATGCCGCCGAGGATCTTCGCTCCGGCGCCGATGTCGACGTGGCCGCCGATGGTCGGCAGGCCGCTGCCTCGGAAACCGATGGTGACCTGCTGGAAGATCAGGCAGTTCGGCCCGATGCGCGCGTCGGGGTGGATGACGATGCCGTTCGGGTGCGGCATCAACAGTCCGCCACCGATGATCGAGTTGAGCGGGATGTCAGCGCCGGTGACGACGCTCCAGAACCGGTGCCGCAATGTCGCCAGCATGCGCAGCGCGACGTGCAGCGGACTGCGCCTGCCGCGGTGCCGCTGGTACGAGCGCAGGCTCGCCAGCAACGATCGCGACGGCGACCAGACCCAGAACGACTTGGCCTCGCGCGACCAGTCGGGCGTCGACGGCGAGATGACGTTGCGCGCGGCGGTGTCCGTCATGGGCCGCTCGTGGTTACCGGTGTCTCGGGGGCGAACGGAGAGCGGTATCGACCGAACGCGTCGAGCAGCAGCAGCCAGAAGAATTCGGTGTCCCGCACATATCGAGAGAGATAGCGGCGCGGCTGCGTGGCGACCCGATGGAACCACTCCAGCCCGGACCTGCGCATCCAGTGCGGCGCGCGCACGGTGGCATTCGCTTCGTAGTCGATGGTGGCGCCCACGCCCATGAAGATCCTGACGCCGGGCAGGGCGGCTCGCTGTCGATCGATCCAGACCTCCTGCTTGGGCGAGCCGAGTCCGACGATCAGCACGGTCGCGCCCGACGCATTGATCATCGCCACCACGGCGGCAGTCTCGTCGCGATCGTCGACGAAATTCATCGAGGGGCTGTGCCC
>JAYTYH010000423.1:0-3367 GCA_043742485.1 Rhizobacter sp. | reverse complement strand
CGGCGATGCCCGACGCAGCGATGGCGAGCGCCGCGATCCAGGCCGCTCCGGCGCGCTTGGTGAAAGGTCTGGAAGCGGGGCTTGGGCCGTGTCGCGATGCGGTCTTTTTCGTCATCGACGAATCATAAGAGCGCCTCGCACAAGCATGCCGCGCATGCGGCGTTGGCCCTGACGGCCTCGCTGCCGGGGATGCGGCGCCGACCTCAGCGCCAGCGCAGCAGGCGTGGCCCGAGCAACGCACCGGCCAGCGCCGGCACCGCCATGCCGACGACGTACCACGTGCCGAGAAAGGGCAGCGCCATTTCGGTGCAGTGCAGCGCGTACACCACTGCCGCGACGCCTCCCGCCAGCGCGCCGGCGGCCAGGCCGGCCAGCACCGGCTGCGTCGGCGCGAGGTGGCGCAGCGCGAGGAAGCCGGCCGCGAGCAGGGGCAGTGAGAGCGCGCTCACCGAAAGCACGCACGGCCATGCGCTCTGGCCGAAGACGACGGCATGGCGATCGTTCGGCAAGGCCGCGGCGACATCCATGCTCGACGCGATCCACAACATCGCGAGGGTGGCGACGATCGCCGCCCAGGGAGCGACGGGTCGCCCGCCCGGCCGCGACAGGCGGGCACAGGCGACGAAGGCCGCCGCCGCGATCGCTGCCGGCACCAGCAGCTTGATCCAGAAGACGGGCAGGGCGACGGCGGCCGCGAGGTCGGGCCGGACGCCGAGCACGGCCAGCATCGCGAAGAGCGCGAGCGGCAAGGCGGCCGCAGTGGCGGCAAGCAGGCGTTTCTCGGGCGCCCGGGTCACGGCTGCAACAGGGCCGCGCGCGAGCAGTGCGACAAGATCGTCGGTGTTCACGGCGTGTCTTTCAGGGCGGCAGCAAGCTTCTTCAATCCGCGGTGGATGCTGACCTTCACCGCCGAGACCGACATGCCCGTGCGCACCGCGGCTTCGGCCACCGAGAGGCCTTCGATCTTCACGTGCACGATGGCCATTCGCATGCGCTCGGGCAGCGTTTCGAGCAGGCGCGCAAGGTCGCGTCGGGCCGTGGCTGCGTCGGCATCGCTCGCCTGCAGCGCGCCGTCTTCGAGCACGTCGTCGATCGCGATTTCGCGGGCGCGGCGTGGCGCGTGCGAGCGCAGCAAGTCGACGAGCTTGTAGCGCGCGATCGCGTAGAGCCACGGCGTGAGCCGCTCGGTCGGGCGCCAGGTGTGGCGGTAGTTGTGCAACGCGAGCAAGGTCTCCTGCACCAGATCCTCCACGTCGTCTGGAAAGGCCGCCAGCCGGCGGCGAAAGAATGCACGCAGGTGCGCGGCGCTGCGCCCGAGAAAGCGGGCATAGGCGAGATTGTCGCCAGCCAGGGCGAGCAACAGCAGCGGGCGCAATTCGTCTTCGATCGGATTCAAGGGGTCCTTGAGCGGGTTCGTCGCCGCCGAGCGTGGGGTTACAACAGCGGCGAAAAAAGTTTTTCCGGCGGCGCCGTAACCTCGCATGCGCTGCCACCGAACTAGCCACCGTCACCGCGCATCTCGCCGGCCCGACGCAACCACCACCTCATGGAGTTTCCACGATGAACGCTCGCTCCTTCGCCCTCGCCGCCACGGCGCTCGCCGCACTTTCCAGCCAGGCCTTCGCCGCCGACGACAGGGCCATGACCGAAAAGGCCGGAGCCATGGAGAAGTGCTACGGCGTCTCGCTCGCCGGCAAGAACGATTGCGCCGCCGGTGCCGGCACGACCTGCGCGGGCACTTCCAAGGTTGACTACCAGGCCAACTCCTGGAAGAACGTCGCCAAGGGCACGTGCACCGCGATGGAAACGCCCAAGGGCAAGGGTTCGCTCGAGTCGAAGAAGGGCTGACGCTGCGCCTGCCGGTCAAGGGTCACACGACGACGATGGCTGCACTCGGCGCCGGCCTCGGCCTCAAGGCCGAGCACCACGCTGACGCGATGGCCAGCCGCGCCGCCGCTCTGTGGTTCGAGGTGCATGCCGAGAACCACCTCGTGGCCGGCGGGCCGCGCCGGCGCTGGCTCGAGACCGTGCGGCGCGAGCATCCGGTCTCGCTGCACGGTGTGTCGCTTTCCCTCGCGGGCGCCCGGCCGCCCGATGCGAACGCGCTGGCCGGCCTGGCCCGGCTGGTGCGCGAGCTCGAGCCGGCGCTCGTCTCCGAGCATCTCGCATGGTCGCGCTTCGGCGGTGGCTACCTGCCCGACCTGCTGCCCTTTCCGCGCAACGAAGAAGCGCTGCATCACGTTTGCGCGAACGTCGGTCGTGTGCAGGACGCGATCGGCCGCACCATCGCGATCGAGAACCCCTCCCACTACCTTCAGCTCGAAGGGCACGCGTGGAGCGAGATCGGCTTCCTCACCGAAGTCTCACGCGTCACCGGCTGCAGGCTGCTGCTCGACATCAACAACGTGTACGTCAGCGCCGTCAACACGGGCAGCTCGGCCGAGGCCTACCTCGATGCCTTTCCGGCGCACCTCGTGAGCGAGATCCATCTCGCCGGCCACCACCCCGACCCGATCCACGGCGAGCGCTTGCTGATCGACTCGCACGACGCCCCCGTGGCGCCGGTCGTGTGGGCGCTGTTCGAGCGCTTCCTCGCGCGCGCGGGGCCGCGGCCGACGCTGATCGAGCGCGACGCCGAGGTGCCCCCGTTCGCGGAGCTGATGCGCGAACGCGCTCTCGCTCAGCAACGCCTCAACCGCGTGTTGCCCGTGCCCGTGGCTGCGTGATGGGCGAACTGCTCGCCTTCCAGTCGGCGTTCGCCGAGGCACTGCTCGCCGAAGCCACGCCCACGCCCACGTCCGCGTGGGCGCGGCAGCCCGGCTTTGCCGTGTATCGCAACACCGTGCTGGCTGCTTGCATCGATGCGCTCGCCGCCAATTACCCGACCGTCCACGCACTGCTCGGCGACCCATGTTTTCGCGAAGCGGCACGCGACCACGCGCGGGCGTCGCCGCCGCCTTGCGGCGTGCTTGCGGACTACGGCGCCGTCTTCGCGACCTTTCTCGCCGGTTTCGCCCCCGCGGCCGACCTGCCCTACCTGCCCGGCGTGGCCGCGCTCGATCGGGCCTGGACCGAGTCACACCTCGCCGCCGATGCGCCCGTGCTGGTGCCCGCCGATCTGCAATCGCTCGACCCGCAGCGTTTGCTCGAGAGCCGGCTCGCCGTGCACCCTGCGGCGCGCTGGCACGGCGACGCCGCGATGCCGGTCGTCACGATCTGGCGCCGCCACCGCGAGCAGATGCCGCTCGGCGACCCGCTCCCGTGGCACGGCGAAGCGGTGCTGTTGACGCGGCCGAACGACGCCGTGGCGTGGCTCCAGGTCGAGCCGGCGGCAGTGGCCTTCGTGGCTGCGTGCGCCGCGGGCTGC
>JAYTYH010000422.1:0-2915 GCA_043742485.1 Rhizobacter sp. | reverse complement strand
TGCTGCTCGCCTCGGTGGCGAGCGCAGCCATCGGCTACGTGGCCGGCGCCCGCCTCTCGGCCGAGATGCCGGCCGAGCGCGTGATCTGCTGGGTCCTCGTCTTCAGCCTGCCGGCGACGTTGCCGGCAACGCTGATCACCTGGCCCGCGCACGCCGCCAGCGCCGGCGCCTGGGGCGGCTTCGCGTACGTCACCGTGTTCTCGATGTGGCTGGGCTTCTTCGCCTGGTACCGAGGCCTCGCCCTCGGTGGTACGGTGCGCGTCAGCCAGGTCCAACTGGTGCAGCCTTTCCTGGCCATGCTGTTCGCCGTGCCGGTGCTCGGCGAGCGCCTCGACGCCGTCACCGTGGCCTTCGCGCTGGCCGTCGTCGCCACCGTCTTCGCCGGCCGGCTGATGCCGGTCGGTACCGCACGCGTCGTCGTGCCCGCCGCACCATCCCCTTTCGCGAGAGCGCCATGAGTCGAGAACGTCATGAACCGAGAACGCCATGACTCGTAACGCTTCGGCATCGCCCTGGCAGCTGGCTGCCCGCACCGCGCGCATGAACCCCTCGGCGATCCGCGAGATCCTCAAGCTGACCGAGCTGCCCGGCATCATCTCGCTGGCCGGTGGCCTGCCGTCGGCCGATACTTTCCCGATCGAGGCGATGCGCGAGGCGACGGCACGGGTACTTCGCGACTCGCCGCGCGAGGCCCTGCAATACGCTGCCAGCGAAGGCTTCGCGCCGCTGCGCGAATGGGTCGCGGCCGAGATGGCGTCGCAGGGCATGACCGTTGCCGCTTCGCAGGTGCTGATCACGACGGGCTCGCAGCAGGGCCTCGATCTCGTCGGCAAGGTGCTGGTCGATGCCGGCAGCCGCGTCGCCGTCGAGTCGCCGACCTACCTCGGCGCATTGCAGGCCTTCGTGCCCTACGAGCCCGAGTTCGTCGCCATCGCCTGCGACGACGTCGGCCCGCTCGCCGGCTCGCTCTCCACCACGGG
Organism: Rhizobacter sp.; assembly: GCA_043742485.1. Taxonomy (GTDB): domain Bacteria; phylum Pseudomonadota; class Gammaproteobacteria; order Burkholderiales; family Burkholderiaceae_C; genus Schlegelella_A. The sequence goes on along the minus strand of JAYTYH010000422.1, from coordinate 1,935 downwards.
CCGAGGCGCATGCTTCTTCTATGTGCTGCCCAACTTCCAGAACCCGAGCGGCCGCTCGATCGGCGACGCCCGCCGCGACGAGATCGTGGCGGCGGCAGCGACTGCGGGCCTGCCCATCGTCGAGGACAACCCGTACGGCGACCTCTGGTTCGACGAGCCTCCGGCACGACCCATCGCCGCGCGCTGGCCTGAAGGCACGATCTACTTTGGCAGCTTTTCCAAGGTGCTGGCGCCAGGGTTGCGCCTCGGCTACGTGATCGCGCCGCCGCCGGTCTTCGCCAAGCTCGTCGAGGCCAAGCAGGCCGCCGATCTGCACACGCCGGGCTTCAATCAACGCATCGTTCACGAGATCGTGAAAGACGGCTTCCTGCACGAGCACGTGCCGACGATTCGGGCCCGCTACCGCCGCCATCGTGACGCCATGCAGGCGGCACTGCTCGCCCATCTGCCCACGTCCGGCCCGCGCGCCTGCCGCTGGCGCACGCCGGGCGGCGGCATGTTCTTCTGGGTCGAGCTGCCCGAAGGCAGCGACAGCGAGGCCCTGCTCGCGCTCGCCGTGGCGCGCGGTGTCGCCTTCGTCCCCGGTGCGCCGTTCTATGCGTCGGCGTCGCGGCGCAACACGCTCCGGCTCTCCTTCGTCACCGTCGCCCCCGATGCGATCGAGCGCGGCATCGCCGCGCTGGCCGCCGCCCTGCGCGATCTGCAGAAGGCGCCATGACACGCTTTGCCTTCAGCCAGGTCGACGTCTTCACCGATGTCGCGCTGTTCGGCAACGCGCTCGCCGTCGTCCACGCGGCCGATGCGCTCGACGCCGAACGCATGCAGGCCTTCGCGCGCTGGACGAACCTCAGCGAGACGACGTTCCTGCTCGCGCCCACCGACGCAGAAGCCGACTACCGCGTCCGCATCTTCACGCCCGGCGGCGAGCTGCCGTTCGCCGGCCACCCTACGCTCGGCAGCTGCCACGCCTGGCTCGAGAACGGCGGGCTGCCGCGCACCGTCGGCCGGGTCGTGCAGCAGTGCGAGGTCGGCCTCGTCACGGTCCGGCTCGAAGCCGGCCGGGCGGCGTTCGCGGCGCCGCCGCTGCGCACCGAGGCGGTCGAGCCGGCGACGCTCGCCGCTGTCGCCGGTGCGCTCGACATCGAGCCGGCGCAGGTGCGGGCGGGGCGCTGGCTCGACAACGGCCCGCGCTGGCTCGGCCTCGTGCTGGCGAGCGCCGCCGAGGTGCTGGCGGTCCAGCCCGACCATGCTGCCTTGCGTACGCTCGCCAAGGTCGGCCTGATCGGCGCTCATGCGCCGGGCTCGGAGTGCGATTTCGAGGTGCGTGCCTTCGCGTCGATGGTCGGCATCGACGAGGACCCGGTCACCGGCAGCCTCAACGCCGGCCTCGCCGGCTGGCTGATCGAGGCCGGCCTCGCGCCCGAGCGCTATCTCGTCGCCCAAGGCACGCAACTCGGCCGCGCCGGCCGCGTCAGCATCACGCGTGAAGACGGCACGGTGTGGGTCGGCGGCGCGTCGGTGACGTGCGTGCGCGGCGAGGTCGAGCTCTGAGCGGCGCCGTCGTCGGGGCGCGCGCGCCGAACCTCGAGCTCGATCACCTCGTCGTCGGCGCCGCCTCGCTCAAGGTCGGCCGCGCCTGGTGCGAGCGCACCTTCGGCGTCGCCGCGCAACCGGGTGGCAGGCATCTGTCGATGGCGACGCACAACGTGCTTCTGTCGATCGCGTCGCCGCGGTTTCCGAAGGCCTACCTCGAGATCATCGCCATCGATCCCGACGCGGCCGCCAGCCCACGCGCGCGCTGGTTCGACCTCGACGACGCGGCTGTGCGCGACTGCATCGCCGTGGCGCCGACGCTGTTGCACTGGGTCGCGCGAATCAGGAATGGCGCGGCCGACGACGACATCGACGCCGCGCTCGTCTCGCTGCGCGCCGCGG
>JAYTYH010000421.1:0-12347 GCA_043742485.1 Rhizobacter sp. | reverse complement strand
GAGCGCAGCGTCGACTGGTCGACGCTCTGGAGCTTCGTCGCTGCCACCGGCGCCACGTTCTTCGGGGCCGGCGCCGCCTTCTTCGCCAGTTGCGAGAAGGCCGGCGTCGATCCCGCCGCGGCCGGCGACCTGTCGCGGCTGCGCGCCGTCGGCTCGACCGGCTCGCCGCTCTCGATCGAGTCGTATCGGTGGATCCACGCCAGGGTACCGACCGCCGACGGCCGGCCGATCTGGCTGACCTCGGTCTCGGGCGGTACCGACTTCGCGGGCGGCTTCATCGCCGGCCTGCGGACGCTGCCGGTCGTCGATGGCGAGATGCAGTGCCGCTGCCTCGGCGCCGCCGTCGAAGCCTGGTCGGAGCCCGACGCCGACGGCCGCGCCCGCTCGCTCGTCGACGAGGTCGGCGAGCTCGTCTGCACCAAGCCGATGCCGTCGATGCCGCTCTGCTTCTGGGGCGACCAGCCGCCCGGCCCGAACGGCCAACGCCTGCACGACAGCTACTTCGACATGTACCCCGGCATCTGGCGCCACGGCGACTGGCTGCGCATCACGCCGAGCGGCGGCGCCGTCATCTACGGCCGCAGCGACGCCACCATCAACCGCCACGGCATCCGCATGGGCACGAGCGAGCTGTACCGCGCCATCGAAGCCTTCGACGAAGTCATCGACAGCCTCGTCGTCGATCTCGAGTACCTGGGCCGGGAAAGCTACATGCCGCTCTTCGTCGTTCTGCGTGAGGGTGCGGTGCTCGACGCCGCGCTCACGACGCGCATGCGGGAGAGCATCAAGACCGCGCTTTCGGCGCGCCACGTGCCGAACGAGATCATCCAGGTGAGCTCGCTCCCGCGCACGCTTTCGGGCAAGAAGATGGAGCTGCCGGTGAAAAAACTGTTGCTCGGCACGCCGGCCGAGCAGGTCTTCAAGCTCGACGCCATGGTCAACGCCGACAGCGTCGACTGGCTCAGCGCGTTCGCACGCCGTCGCGGCGGCTGAGCTCGGGCCGGGCTACTGGGTGGCGGTCAGGCCGCCGTCGATGGTCAGCACCTGGCCGGTCACGAACGCCGCCGCCGGGCTGCAGAAAAAGAGGGTCGCGCCGACCACGTCCTCCGGCTCGGCGAGCCAGTGCGCGCCCATGTCGCCGCGAACGACCGTCGGCGCGACGCCGTTGACGGTGATGCCGTGCGCCGAGAGCTCGACGGCATGCTGCTTGATGAGCATGACGAGGGCGCCCTTGGTGGCGCAGTAGGCGGAATAGCCACGGTCGCGCATGCCGAGCTGGGCGCGCACCGAGAGCACGTGGACCTGGCGGCCGCCATCGCGACCGGCCGTGGCTGCGGCGATCTGGTGGCGCGCGACCGCCTGGCTCAGAAACATCGCCGCCTTGAGGTTGACCTGCACCACCTCGTCGAACGCGGCTTCGCTGACCTCGGCATGGCGCTCCTCGCGCTGGATGCCGAAGCAGTTGCCGAGGCCGTCGAAATGGATGGCGGCGGCGTCGAGGGCGAGGCCGATCGCTTCGTGGCCGGCAGCGCGAAGCGTCGACGCGGGCGCCTCGGCCTTGGCGGCGCTTTGCCCGGCAACGGCGACGCGGGCGCCGGCCAGCGCCAGCCCCCAGGCGATCGCCTCGCCGATGCCGCCATAGCCGCCGGGCACGAACGCAGCTCGCCCGGCAAGGCTGGCGCGGCCGGCGAGCCGCCGGGTGTAGTCGGGGCGCGTGGATGCGGGTTCGCTGGTGGCCATCGTCATCGGACCGTCATCGGTCCATCAGCAGGCCGCCGTTGAGATCGATGATCTCGCCGGTGATAAAGCCCGAAAGCGGGGACGCGGGGAAGCGGGCGACGCGCGCGAATTCCTCGGGCTCGCAGAAGCGCCCGACCGGAATCTGCTTCATGAGCGCCTGGCGCTGCTCTTCGCTCAGCTGCTCGGTGACCGTCGGCGTGCGCACGTAGGCCGGCGCGACGGCGTTGGCGGTGACGCCGCACGACGCCAGTTCGCGGGCCAGCGAGAACGTCAGCGCCGAGAGCGCGCCCTTCGAGACCGAGTACGCCGTGCCGGCGGTCAGGCCGCCGGTCTTGGCCGCGAGCGAGCAGGTGTTGACGATCCGGCCCCAGCGCCGCGCCTTCATCGCCGGCACCACCGCCTGCGCCCAGAACCGCGAAAGCTACGACCGCTTCGTCTTCGTGAACGAGGGTCGGCTCAGCTTCGCGCCCTCGTTCGACGCGCTGGTGCGCGACGACGCCGTGCGCAGCTACCTCGGCCGGCTGGCGCCGGCGCTGTCCTGACGCGGCTCGCTACAGCGGCAACTCCGTGAAGTAGCGGCCGCCATGGAAGATCAGCGGCTGGGCGCCGGCACTGCGCTCACAGTGCTCCACCTCGCCGACGAAGATGACGTGGTCGCCCTCTTCGTAGCGGCTGCGGTTGAAGCACTCGAAGACGGCGGCGGCGCCGTCGAACAGCGGCACGCCGTTGCTGCCTTCGCGCCAGGCGACGCCGGCGAAGCGGTCGACGTCGCGGCTGGCGAAGCGCTCGGCCAGGGCGTGCTGGCCGGCGGCGAGGATGTGGATCGCGTAGTGCGAGCCGCGCGCGAAGGCCGGCATCGTGCCGGCCTGGCGTGACAGGCTCCAGAGCACCAGCGGCGGCTCGAGCGAGACCGAGTTGAAGGAATTGGCGGTCAGGCCGACCGGGGCGCCCTGCGCGTCGCGGGCGGTGACGATGGTCACGCCGGTCGCGAACGTCGCCAACGCGGCCCGAAAGTCGGCGCTGTCGAAGGCGGGCGCTTTTGCGCCGAAAGATCGGGCCATGTGCGATTGTCGATGTTGCCGAGAGATGTCGCCGGCTGGGGCATTGGCCACCGGGTGGTGCTCCCTAGAATGACCCGATGACGCCCCTGCCCGATCGGAGCGCGGCGCCGGCCGCTTCAGTCATTCCTCGTCGCCGCCTCGACCGCGCCGCGCTGCACCGGCTGGCTGCCGTCACCGTGCTCGGCTTCGCTTCGGGCCTGCCGCTGGCGCTGACCGGCCAGGCCATGCAGGCCTGGCTCGGTGCCGAGGGCGTCGGCCTCGCCACCATCGGCTTCCTGACGCTGGTCGGCCTGCCGTACACCTTCAAGTTCCTGTGGGCGCCGCTGATGGACCGCTTCGAGCCGCCCTGGCTCGGCCGCCGCCGCGGCTGGCTCGTCGTCACCCAGCTCGGCCTGGCCGGCGCGCTGACGTGGCTGGCGGCGACGCCACCGGCCGGCGCCATCCAGGCCTTCGCGCTGCTGGCCGGTCTGGTCGCCTTCATCTCGGCGTCTCAAGACGTCGTCTTCAATGCCTACCAGGTCGACCTGCTCGCCGCCGACGAGCGTGGCCTTGGCTCGTCGCTCAGCGTCGCCGGCTACCGGCTCGCGATGGTGCTCTCGGGCGGCATCACGCTGATCTGGGTCGATCCGGCGCAGGGCGGCGGCTGGTCATGGCCCGAGGTCTATCGCACGATGGCGATGATCATGGTCGGCGCCGCCATCGTCTCGGCGACGCTGCTGCCGCGCGTCGCCCATGCCGTTCGGCCGACCAGCGTGGCGCGCCACGACGTGCTCGGGTTTTTCGCCGTCGTCGCCGCCGTCGCCGTCGGCTACCTCGTCACCGACGGCGTCGTCCGGCCGCTGGTCAGGGCCGCGGTCACTGCCGCCGGCTTCGCCACGGGTGAGCTCGGCGGCCGCTGGCTCGACCTCGGCGTTTTGCTGCTCGGCATCGTCGTCACCCTGCCGTTGGCGGCCTGGGCAGCGCGCGCGGCGAAGTTCGAGACGCTGCTCGGCGGCCTGCGCGACTACTTCGGCCAGCCAGGCGCCGCCCCTTTCCTCGTCTTCATCGTGCTCTACAAGCTGGGCGACGCCTTCGCCGGCTCGCTGATGACGCCGTTCCTGCTCCAAGGCATGCACTTCGGCCCGGCCGAGGTCGGCCTCGTCAACAAGGTGATCGGCCTCTGGCTCACGATCGTCGGCGCCGTCGTCGGCGGCGCGCTGATGATCCGGCTCGGCCTCTGGCGCTCCCTGCTCGTCTTCGGCGTGCTGCAGATGGCGAGCAACCTCGGCTTCTGGTGGCTGGCCGTGAACGGCCGTGGCGTCATGCCCGGGCTCGTGATCCCGGCCTTCGACTGGGGCTTCGTCAAGCTCGCCGCGGCGACGCCGGTGGACGGCGGCCTGCTGCTCGTCATCGCCGCCGAGAACCTGTCGGGCGGCATGGGCACGGCGGCCTTCCTGGCCTTCCTCATCAGCCTGTGCAACCGCCGCTTCAGCGCCACCCAGTTCGCGCTGCTCAGCGCCTTCGCCTCGGTCGGCCGGGTCTGGGTCGGGCCGCTGGCCGGCGTGCTCGTGCTCTCGATCGGCTGGCCGACCTTCTTCGTCGCCTCGACCCTCCTGGCGCTGCCGGCGCTGGTCATGCTGATCGCCCTGCGCGGGCCGATCGAACGGCTGCAGGCCGACGCGCCCGCCGACGGCTGAGCGCCTGCACGAGAATCCCGCCATGGCTGGCCTCACCGACGAGCGGCCCGACACCGGTTCGCCCGGCCTGCGCCGCTACGTCACGATCCTGTTCTCCGACCTCTCGGGCTCGACCCAGCTCGGCGACGTGATGGAGGCCGAGCACTACGTCGACATGCTCGGCGTCGTCCGTTCGCTCTGCCGAGAGATCATCCTCAGGCACGGCGGCAACGTCGCCCGCCTGCAGGGCGACGGACTCCTCGCTGTGTTCGGCTTTCCCGAGTCGCGCGAGGACGACGGCCGCCGCGCCGCCGAGGCCGCGCTCGAGCTGCATGCCGCCGTCGGCGGCATCGCGCTGTCCGGCCACGCCGCCTCCACGCGCGTGCTGGCGCTGCACTCCGGCATCCACGCCGGCCTCACCTACGTGCGCAGCGGCGACGCCGAAACCGGCACCCTCGAGGTCCTCGGCGAGGTGCCGAACGCGGCCGCCAACCTGTCGAGCCTGGCGGCGCGCGGCGAGATCGTCGTCAGCGTCGAGACGCTCGGCCCGGCCATGCATTTCTTCGACACCGAGGCGCCGCAGGTGATCGCGCTGAAGGGCCGGGCCAGGCCGCTGGAGATCTGCCGCGTGCTGCGGCGCCGGCCTGCGCACCGCCGCTTCGAGGCCCGCGCCGTGCGTGGCCTGGCGCCCTTCGTGGGCCGCGAGGCCGAGCTCGGGATGCTGGTCGGCTGCCTGAACTCCGCGGCGTCGGGCGAAGCGCGCTGCGTCGCCGTGCTCGGAGGCCCGGGGCTCGGCAAGACCCGACTGGTCGAAGAGGTGATGCAGGCGGCGCGCGCCGCTGGCCACCTGGTGCTGCATGGCTACTGCGAGAGCTACCTCAGCGCCGAGCCGATGCAGCCTTTCGTGCAGGTGCTGCGCGCGACGGCATCGCCGGCGGTGCATGAAGGCGGCCTCCGCAGCGAGGCGGACCCGGGCGCCGCAACGAGCGTCGACGCCGTCGCGGCCCGCGTCGACGAGCTGGCGTCGCGGCAGCCGGTGCTGCTCGTCCTCGACGACTGGCAATGGGCCGACGAGCTCAGCCAGCGCGCTCTCGACGCCGTGCTGGCACTGCCGCGGCCGATCTTCGTGCTCATCGCCAGCCGCGTCGACGGCAGCGAGAGCGCGGTGCCGGCGCGGGCGCAGGCGATCGAGCTCGGCCCGCTCGATCTCGATCAGACGCGGCGCACGCTGGCGCATCTGCTGCCGGGCACCGACCCGTTCGTCGTCGCCGAGATCCATCGCCATGCCGGCGGCGTGCCGCTGTTCATCGAAGAGCTCTGCCACTCGGCGGCGTCGCGCAGCTTCGAGCGTGCGCCGACCGAGCTGCCGGCGCCGAGGCTGACGAGCGCGGCCTGGCTGGCGGCGCTGGTCGAGTCGCGCGTCAATCGGCTGGCGCCCGAGCAGCGCGCCATCGTCTCGGCGGCCGCGGTGCTCGGCAACGTGTTCCCGGGCTGGCTGCTCGAGCGCATCACCGGCCACGGCGAGGCCTCGCCGCTGGTCACGGCGCTGGCCGCGCGCGACTTCATCTTTTCGTCCGAGCAGCCGGGAATGATGCGGTTCAAGCACGGCGTCACGCGCGACGTGATCTATCACGCCGTCGGCCTCGCCGAGCGCATGGCGCTGCACCTTCGCGTCGCCGAAACCCTGGCCGCACGGCCCGCGGCGCCCGGCGCCACGAGCGCCACTGCGCGCCCCGACGCTCCGCACGACGACGCCTTCGAGGCCCTGGCCTATCACTACGCCGCCGCCGGCGTGCCGGAGCAGGCGGCGCGCTTTGCCGAGCTCGCCGGCGACAAGGCGCTGGCCGCCTTCGCGCTCGACCGTGCCCGGGCCCAGTACGGCGCCGCGCTGCAGGCGATGGACGCGCTGGCGCCGCTGCCCCGAAGCGCGCAGCTGGCCTGGTGCAGCCTGGCCGGCAAGCTCGGCATGGCCTGCGTCTGGGATCCGCTGGCGCTCGCCGACGGCGTGGCGCTGTTCGAGCGTGCCGTCGCCCTGGCGCGCGAGGCCGGCGACGACCGGGCGCTGGCGCGCGCCCAATACTGGCTCGGCTACATCCACTACGCCAAGGGCAACTCGCGCGAGGCGCTCGCGCATTGCGAGCGGGCACTCGAGCTGGCGACCGGTCTCGGCGACGAGCGCCTGGCCGACCAGGTCCGCGCCACGCTCGGCCAGGCCCTGGCCGCGGCCTGCCGCTACGAGCGCGCGCTCGAGCTGCTCGGCACCGCGCTCGACAGCAAGCGCTCGCGCGGCCGGCCGGGCAGTGCCATCGCCGTCGGCTCGGCCTACGCGCTGGCCTGCCAGGGCAGCGTCCTCGGCGACCGCGGCCTGTTCGCGCAGGCCGAGGAATGCTTCGCCGACGCCATGGCGCTGGTCGGCAGCACCGATCACCAGGTCGGCAGCTCGGTGCGCAACTGGATCGCCGCCGTTTATCAGTGGCAGGGCCGCTGGCAGGAGGCCGAAGACATTGCCGCGGCCTCGATCCGCATCGCCGAGCACTGCAAGAGCCGGCAGCTGATGGCGATGAGCCGGGCCTTGTGGGGCCACGCCCACTGGGCCACGCAGCGCGGCCCGGAGGCGCTGACGACGGTGCTCGAGGCGACCCGCTGGATCGAGTCACGCAAGGGCGCGCTCGTGACCTCGCTCAACTACGGCTGGCTGGTCGCGGGCGCCGCTGCCGAGGGCCGCCTCGACGACGCCCGCCGCCATGCCGCCCGCCTCTTCGTGCGCGCCCGCCAGCACGACCGCCTCGGCGAGGCCATGGGCTGCCGGGCGCTGGCGCAGATGGCGGCAGGCGCGGGCCGGTTCGATGTCGCCGAGCGTTACCTGGCGCAGGCGGCGCGGGCCGCGAGGGCGCGCGGTTCGTTGCACGAGCAGGCCTCGAACCAGCTCGCCGCGGCCGGTATCGCCGCCGGGCGCGGGCGCACTGCCGAGGCGCACGCCCGGCTCGACGAAGCCAGCGCCGCCTTCGCGTCGATGGCGATGCACTGGCACCTGGGCGAGGCCGAGGCCTTGCGCACCCGGCTCTGACGCGACGACAGCCGCGGCACACGCGGCGTCGTCAATCCTGGGGAGGCGGGCGGCAACGTGCTTGCGCCACCAGGGAGCGCTGAAGACAATCGCGCCGTCGAGAAAGCACGGCCGTGCACCGCACCCGATGCGGTGGTCTGGCGGACCGGCCTCACAGGGAGCACCGATGCGTCGCGAGCTGATCGTCAAGTCGAAGAGCCTCGCCGGCACCAGCGATCTCACGCTGCTCGCGAGCATCACGCCGGGCCTGGTGCCTTCGCTCGACACGGTGACGCACAAGTCGCGCATCAAGCGGCTGCTGCAGACGCTCAACGCCGGCCGCGGCTCCTCGCAGGAGTACGCGCTGCTGCGGCCGTTCGCCGATGCCGTCGAGCGCGTCGGCAAGATCCATTCGGTGCGGGTCGCGGTGCTCGAGCCCGAGAACAAGGTGATGCTGGCCGTGACCTTCGACGGCTCGTGGGAGGCCTATATCCGCGTGCTCTGGCAGAAGGTCGGCACCCTGCTCGACATCATCTTCTTCGACACCGAGGGCTACGTCTCGGCCTACGACAACCGCTTCGAGCAATGGGAGGCCTGGTGCCGCCGCGTCCAGGTCGAGACGCACTTCTTCTACGGCATGCCGAACCTGACCGTCGACGACGTCCGCTATCTCCGCCACGAGGAGCAATGCCACCGGCAGATGCCCGGGCAACCGGGCGCCGACCTGGTGGCTGTGCGCTACGCCGTGCAGAGCCCCGAGCAACTCTCGTGGCAGGTGGCCGCGAAGACCTCGGCGCAGACCTCGCTCGAAACGATGAAGCAGGGCTTCGAATCGCTGGCTGCGTTGTACCGGCTCGCCGATCTCTACCTGCCGTCGACCGAGGACGGACTCTTCCTGCAACGCGCCGCCCGCGACCTGCTGATGGAGTTCGTGGTCCTGCTCGGCGCCGACGAGTTCCCGGCATCGCTGCTCGCCGGCGCCCGCGAGCGCTTCGACAAGCAGCTCGTCTGGTTGCTGAAGACGGTGCCGGCGCCGAAGAACACGCAGCGCGCGCTGCCGCCGATGCCCACGGCGCTGCCCGAATTCGACCGCGCCGATGTCCAGGGCGGCATCGTCCGCGCCTACGACGGTGTCACCCACGGTTGCCTGCTGCTGCTGGCCATCGAGGACCGCGACCGCGCGGTGGCGTTCTTCCGCCGCCTCGTCGACGAGGTCACGGTCGACAGCGCCGGCCAACTCGGCGCAGCCGTCGCCGTCAACGTCGCATTCACCTATGAGGGCCTGCGCGCCGCGGGCCTGGCCGAGGCCGAGCTGGCGCTGTTTCCGGAGGAGTTCCGCGAAGGCATGGAGGCGCGCGCCAGCTTCCTCGGCGACGTGCGCGGCAACCATCCCCGCCGCTGGAAGCTGCCGCGGCGCTTCGACGACGCCGGCGCCGCAGGCCGCGTCGAGCTGGCGGCAGTGCACGTCGTGCTGCAGCTGCGCGTCCGTGGCCAGCGCGGCGTCGAGACGCTCGACGCATCCGACGCGCGCTATCTGACCCAGCCGCCGTTCGCCGAGTGGCTGGCGGCGACCCGATCGGGCGGCATGCGGCTGCTGGCGGTCGAGCAGATGCAGCGCCGCTTTCGCGACGATGGCGCAGTCGTGGAGCACTTCGGCTTCGCCGACGGCGACAGCGACCCGGGCATCGACCCGAGCCTCGCCGGCCGGGTGTACCCGAACCAGATCCGGCTCGGCGAAGTGCTGCTGGGCTACGGCAACGAGGCCGACTGGCCGTCCGATCCCGAGAAGGCCGTCGATCCGGCGCGCGAGCGGTCCCGGATCGACTGGCTGCGCAACGGCAGCTTCCTCGTCGTGCGCAAGCTGGCGCAGGACGTCGTGGCGCTGGACGACGCGCTCGCTGGCGCGGCCCACCGCCTGGAGCCCGACTTCCCCGGTCTCACCGCCGAGGCGCTCGCCGAGAAGATGATGGGCCGCACGAAGCACGGCGATCCGCTGGTCGACAGCGCATCCGCCGGCGGCCGCAACGACTTCGACTACAGCGGTGACGCCGAGGGCCGCCGCTGTCCGTTCCATGCCCACATCCGCCGTGCCAACCCGCGCCTGCACAGGCAGGCGTTGAACGAAGCCGAAGGCCGGCGCACGCCGCGCATCGTGCGCCGCGGCATGTCGTACGGCCCGGCCGTGGCCGATGCGAAGGATGCCGACCGTGGCCTCGTCTTCATGGCCTACAACGCCAGCATCGGCGAGCAGTTCGAGATCGTGCAGCGCTGGATCGCCGGCGGCAACAGCAGCGGCGGCTATTCGGGCCAGAGCGATCCCTTCCTCGGCGTCGCCGAGAACGGCGCCCGGCGCACCTTCCGCTTCGAGCATCAGGCGGCCGGTGCCGACGCGGCGCAGGCCGGCGTCGTCAGCATCGCGCTCGACGGTAACGACGAGGCGCTGGGCGAACGCCGGCCGTTTGTGCACCTCGAGTGGGGCGCCTACCTCTTCGCGCCGTCGATGACGGCGCTGCGCCGCCTCACCGACAGGCTGGCGGCAGCGCGACCGGCGCCCGAGCCGGCGTGGTCTGCGGCCGAAGGCGCCGAGTTGATCGCGCACCTGCAGGCCAGCGCACTCGCGGCTCCCGAAGCCGCAGCCGACGCCTGGAAGGCGGCGCTCGAAGACCCGGTCGAGGTCGAGAAATTCCGCAGCGCGTCGATCTGGGCGGCGATCCGCGAGCGCCATGGCGGCGTCCTCCGCACGCCCTACGGCGTGCTCGTCGCCGACCGCACGCTGGCGATGCAGGTGCTGGGCGACGGTGCCACCTACTCCGTGTCCGGCTACGCGAAGCGGCTCGACCGCTCGATCGGCGCCATCTACCTCGGCAAGGACGACGGCGACGAATACCAGCGCCAGTGTCGGCCCGTCAACGACGCGATCCAGGCCATCACGCGGGCGCAGGCCTTCGCCGACACGCGCGCCATCGCCGCTGCCGTGATCGCAGCCGTGTTGCAACGCGCCAGCCTCGACGCACCGAATCCGGTCGAGCCGTCGCAGTGGGAGCTGATCCTCGAGATCAAGGAGTTGATCGACCCGGTGCTCGGCAAGCTCTGCCAATGCTGGTTCGGCCTGCCCACGACCGACGATGCCGACATCCGCCTCGAAGGCTCGCGCTGGGACGCCGAGCCGCGGCGCGCCCTCTACCCGGGCCACTTCACAGCGCCGTCGCGCTACGTCTTCCAGCCGCGCCCGGGGCCGGCCGCCGAACAGTACGGCTGCGACTACGGCAGCACGATCACGGCTGCGTTCACGCGCTTCCTGCAGTCGAACATCGACAAGGGCACGCCGTGGCCGATCAGGCCGGCGGGCGGTACGGCGCCGCTCGGCGATGCCATCTGGACGGCGTCCGGTGGCCCCGGGGCCGACCTCGGCCTGGTCGCGCGGACGCTGGTTGGCGCCATGATGGGTTTCCTGCCCACGGTCGATGGCAACCTCCGCCGCGGCCTCGCCGAGTGGCTCTACGAAGGCACCTTCTGGTCCTTGCGAGAGCGTTGGCAAGGGCTCGTGGCGCCGACGCTCGCCGACGCCGAGGCGGTGCTGGCGCCGCCGCTGCGCCGCGCCATGCAGCTGCGTCCTTCGCCGGAGCTGGTCTGGCGCACGTCGACGCACGCGCACGCGCTCGCCGGCGTCGACGTCGGCGCCGGCGACATCGTCGTCGTCTCGATCGCTTCGGCGGCGCAGCAGTGCCTGGCCGCCGGCGACCCGAGCGACAGCGTCCTGTTCGGCGGCGACCGCAGCAAGGTCGGTCACCCGACCCACGCCTGCCCGGGATACGAAGCAGCCATGGGCGTCCTGCTCGGTTTCATCGCCGCGCTGCTCGACGTCCGGGTGTCGATGCAGCCGAGCGCGGTGCCGCTGGCGCTGACCTTCGAAGGCGAGCTCGGCGACTTCGCCGGCGCCGCTGCCGAAGCCTTGCTGAAGGCGCGTGCCGAAGCGGAGACCGAAGCGGCCGACGAGGCCGCGCACGACAACTCGGCCACGCTGGCCGGCCTCGAGGCGGCGCTGTCGGCGCGCGCGCCGCCGTCGGTGCTGCTGCCGGCGCGCCGGCCACCGCAGCCGGGCGCCGATCTGGTCATCGGCCTCGGCGATTCCTGGTTCCACTACTTTGCCCTCGATGTCTTCGACGTGCTGCGCGAGAAGCACGGCTACGACGCGCTCTCGCTGGCGCAGGAGGGCGCCGGCCTGCTCTCGATCCGCAAGGACCCGGCGCAACTGCTGCGGCTGGCGCGGGCGCTCGACGACGCCGTGCGCGCAAACCGGCCGCCGAAGGCGATCCTGTTGTCGGCCGGCGGCAACGACGTCGTCACGCCGCAGCTGGCGAAGCTGCTCGCCCCCAAGGCGTCGCAAGCGCTGTTCGACGCGCAGGCGGTCGAAGACCTGATCGACGTCGCCATGAAGCTGGCCCTCGTCGAGATCGTCGAGAGGATCGACGGCCTGTGCCGGGGCCAGCTCGGCGGCTCGCTGCCGATCGTGCTGCACGGCTACGGCACCCCGCACCCCGACGGCCGCGGCCCGCTCGGCACCGGCCTCGGCGCCTGGCTGCGCCCCGACTTCACGACCGCGGGCTACGACCGCACCGACGCCGACGATGAGGGGCGCGCCTTCGCGGCCATGAAAGAGCTCATCGACCGCCTCAACGAGATGCAGCGAGAAGTGGCCGCTGCATCCGGCGCGAACGTCGTCCATGTCGACCTGCGCCCGGTGCTGAGGTCGACGCCGTACACGCTCGACTGGGGCAACGAGCTGCACCCGACGGCCGACGGCTTCGTGCGCGTCGCCGATGCCATCGCGGCGACGCTGAAAGC